>JANMEX010000433.1:0-1974 GCA_031377485.1 Phyllobacteriaceae bacterium | reverse complement strand
CCGCCGACCATGCCCTGCGTTCCCACGCCGCGCGCAATAGAACTTCGCGATCAGGTCGGATCGCTGGTGGATAGCGCAAATGCCGTTCTGCGCCCGGCCGAAAAACTGGACCTGTCCAAATTGAACCGTCGCTTTGTGTTGCGGACCAGCGAAGGCTTTGCGGAGACATTCGGTGCAACCCTGCTCGCCAGGATATCGCAACAGGCACCAGGCGTTACGCTACAATTCCTGACCAAGACAGATAAGGAAAGCACACCGCTGCGCGAGGGCGAAGTAGACCTTGAGACGGGTGTTATCGACACTCAAACCGCTCCGGAATTGCGGGCACTTCCTCTCTTTGAAGACCGCTGGGTGGGAGTCGTGAATTCTGCGCATCCTTTTGCCGGTACGTCAGTATCTGCAAGCCAATTTGCTGCCGGTAATCACATTTTGGTTGTCCGGCGGGGACTTCATTCCAATGATGTTGATGAAGTTTTTCGCTCCGTCGGTCTGGAGCGGCGCGTTGCCACGATCGTCAACGGTTTCTCGTCGGCCATTGCATTGGCCCGTGACTCCGATTTGATTGCTACTGTCCCGGAACTTCATACCGAAGGCCTATGGAAAGGCATGCATGTTTTTCCGCTCCCGATTGATATTGCGCCGTTCACGATCTCAATGCTTTGGCATCCGCGCATGGACGGCGACCTCGCGCATCGCTGGTTTCGGACGAGCGCGCGAGACGCTTGTGTTGTCCGCGTGCGTGCACATACTTGATCCCACTGAAATCACACGTGGCGCCACATGCATGTATGAAGTGAAAATCGCGCGTGTTCCGCAACAGCCATATTTCTTCTAATATTCAGGTCGTTCAAAACCAACTTTCCGGGAGGAACGAAAATGACCGTCGATTCAGCTTTGCCGTTTGAAAAGCAGAAAAAGTATCAACTTCTTGCTAGGCTGACCGGCTTGATGTTCATCATCACCTTTGCCACTTCCATCCCGCCGGTTGTCTTATTCTACGTACCTGCACTAAGCGATCCCGCGTTCGTTACGAGCGGAGGTTTTGACCGCGACGTTTCGATGGGTGCGTTTCTGGAACTACTGCTGATTGCCGCCAATATCGCCACCGCACTCACGCTTTATCCGATCCTAAGGAATCGCTTTCCGGTCCTCTCGCTGGGATATGTCACGGCGCGGCTGGTTGAATGCGGTTTTATCGCCATGGGCATCATCTCACTGATGGCCCTAAACACGTTGCGCATCAAGGGTGCCACGCTGGATCAATCCGCGCTACTTGCCGTCGGCCAATCGCTTATCGCCATCCACGACTGGACATTCAGAATAGGTCCGGGCGTTGTCGTCGGCGTCGGCAACGGAGTGATACTCGGCTACATGATGTGGAAGTCCCGGCTGGTGCCGCGTGCCATGTCGATCATTGGTCTCATTGGCGGGCCTGCCTTGCTCATTGCCGGATTTGCGGTCCTGTTCGGTTATATCGAACCGGCATCCACCCCGCAGATCATTGCTACGATACCTGAATTTTTCTGGGAACTGTCACTCGGCGTCTGGCTGCTACTCAAAGGTTTTAACCGCCAAGCATTGGCTGATTTGGAATCCAAATAGACCAAGGCCGCCGAGTTAAGTTGTCGCAGTTGGGCGCCGTTCCCCAAGCGAGAATGTCAGCATCTGCGGTGAATTGAGCCATGATATGGCGATCTAAATTGTCGAGATTTTCCGCGCTGACGACCTTGAATAATTAAACGGACACGTCTGCTATTGGCAAAAGGAAGCAGATGCCACTTCGTCCGAAATGAGGGCGCGAAGCGGCCGTCTAAAACTTAAAAAGCGAATTTCGACTTTGAGCCCACTCCCGACAACAGTGAACAAGGTTTTCTGCGGTGTCTCCTCACCGACCATCCAGGGTTTTACGTTCTCGCCACTTGAAACATACTCGCGGTGGAACGCGAGATATTGCAACTGCTCCAACCTGAACGG
>JANMEX010000407.1:0-9459 GCA_031377485.1 Phyllobacteriaceae bacterium | reverse complement strand
ACAGATTGCGCGCTCATCACATTAAAGCCGAACCAGCCGGTACACAAAAGCCATGAGCCAAGCGCCAGCCAAGGTATTGACGAGGGCGGAATACCGACGGACTTGCCGGATTTCAGGTAGCGGCCAAGACGCGGGCCAAGTGTGGTCACAGCTCCAAGGGCGATCCAGCCACCGACGGCATGAACGACGATGGACCCGGCAAAATCGTGGAAGGCAAAGCCGAAGATGGACTTGATCCAATCCTGAATGCCGTAATTGCCATTCCAGACAATGCCTTCAAACAGCGGGTAGGCAAGGCCGACCAGAATGGCGGTAGCGATCAACTGCGGCTGGAAGCGCATCCGCTCGGCAATGCCGCCGGAAATGATGGCGGGGACTGCGGCAGCGAAAGTGGCGAGGAAGAAGAACTTCACCAGCGAGAAGCCTTGCGGCAGGAACGCCTGCCCCTCACCGCCGCTCAAGACCGTGGCTGAGTGGAAGAAATGGATGCCATAGGCGATGAAAAAGCCAATGCTGAAATAGGCTGCGGTGGAAATGGCAAAATCCGCGATGATTTTCACCAGCGCGTTCACCTGATTCTTGTGTCGCACCGTTCCAGCCTCAAGAAAGGCGAAGCCGCCGTGCATGGCGAACACGAGGATCGCGCCGAGCAGCACGAAAAACAGATCGTTACCGACTGTGTTGGTTGTCATATTTTCCCGTCCCGTTATGGGGCGGATCTTGTGCCCACCCTTGTCTTGAGAGCCGAGGCCCCGGGCGAGCCAACCAAGAACCATGCCAATTGCGGCAGGCGCGGATTTCATTGATGCCTTTTCAGGCAGATCGCCAAATCAATTGGCATTTGCATATATATTGAGCACACACTTATGCAATTGCCGAAATAATAGACAAAAAAAGACCCGGTTTCCCGGGCCTTTCAAGTTGGCGATCTTCACGTTCGTGTCAATCGCGACGGGAGGATAGACTTGTGCGAGAGGGATAAGATTTATGCTTTCGCCAAGCCGTTGGTGAGGACCGGGCGCGAACGCCAAGTCCAATCTGTTTCAAAGCGATCAGTTGTACGCACGCTCGCCATGTGTGGTGACGTCGAGGCCTTCACGCTCTTCCTGCTCAGTAACGCGCAGACCGATTGTTGCCTTGATGACGTAGAGCGCGATCAGTGACACGACACCCGACCAGATAATGGTCAGGACAATGCCCCAGAGCTGCGAGAACATCTGGCCGCTGAACGAGTAGGCGGCAACAGCGTCTGCTGCATAATCATAGACGCCCGAACCGCCGAGAGCCGGATTGACAAACACGCCGGTGAGCAAGGCACCAACGATACCGCCAACACCGTGCACGCCGAAAACGTCCAAGCTGTCGTCGTACTTCAGCATCGCCTTCAGTGACACAACAGCCCAGAGGCAGACGAGGCCGGCGATCACGCCGATTGCAATCGCGCCCATTGGTCCGGCAAAGCCGGCAGCGGGGGTGACGGCAACAAGACCGGCAACGGCGCCGGAGGCAGCGCCGAGAAGGCTCGGATGGCCACGGGTGACCCATTCACCGAACATCCAGGCGAGCGCCGCAGCAGCGGTGGCAACGATGGTGTTCAAAAGGGCCATTGCAGTCAGGCCGTTGGCTTCAAGGTTGGAACCGGCGTTGAAGCCGAACCAGCCAACCCACAGAAGGCAGGCACCGATAAGCGTGAAGGTAAGGTTGTGCGGAGCCATTGGTTCCTTGAGGTAGCCAACGCGCGGACCGGCGACAATGGCGGCAACAAGACCTGCAATACCGGCATTGATGTGAACAACCGTGCCACCGGCAAAGTCAATCGCACCCTTGCCGAAGAGGAAGCCGGACGGCGCGGAAGACGCGCTTGGGCCGCCCCACCACCAGACCATATGGGCAACCGGCAGGTAGGAGAAGGTGAACCAGATGACGATGAACAGGAGAACGGCCGAGAACTTCATGCGCTCTGCAACCGCGCCGACGATGAGCGCCGGTGTGATGGCGGCAAAGGTCAGCTGGAAGATCACGAAGGTGAGTTCGGGAATGACCACACCCTTGGAGAAGCCTTCGACAACGGCACCGGTGCCAACGCCGGAAAGGAACAGCTTGGACAGGCCACCAATGAACGGGGTCAGCGCCGTGGCACTTTCAGCATCGCCGGCGCCGGTGAAGGCGAGGGTGTAGCCGTAGACTACCCAGAGCAACGAAATGACACAAAAGCCGACGAAGACCTGCATCAGGACGGAGAGAATGTTCTTGGAGCGGACAAGGCCGCCGTAAAACAGTGCAAGGCCTGGAATGGTCATCAAGATGACGAGGATGGTGGAAACCAGCATCCAGGTGGTGTCGCCCTTGTCCGGCACGGGTGCGGCTGCAACGGCAGGCGCGGCGGCAGCGGCAGCATCCTGCGCCAGCGCCGGAAGCGCGGACAGAAGGCTCAAGAGCCCCCCGGCAACGCCTGTTTGAAACAATCTGTTCTTCATGTGACTAATCCTTGTTGAGGGACCGCGCTCAGAGCGCTTCATTGTCTTTTTCGCCGGTACGGATGCGCACGGCGTGTTCAAGTGGGTAAACGAAGATTTTGCCGTCGCCGATCTGGCCGGTTTTGGCAGCGCCGGTGATGGCATCAATCGCCTTTTCGACCATGTCATTGGAGACCGCGAGTTCGATCTTGAGCTTGGGCAGGAACGACACGGCATATTCAGCGCCGCGATAGATTTCCGTATGACCCTTTTGGCGACCGTAACCTTTGACCTCGGTTACGGTGAGGCCTTGAATGCCAACAGCTGTGAGCGCCTCGCGCACTTCGTCCAGCTTGAATGGCTTGATGACTGCCATCACGATTTTCATAAGGCTTTGGCCCCCTGATTCCTTGAACACACCCGCCGTCGCCACAAACAGCGCTTCAGCGGCCGCAGAACCCTCAATGTGCACTGCAGCAAACAATTGAATTCAAGGACCGTGCCAGATTCGAAATCTGGCGGTAACCAGTTGAAAAGAATGAATTAATGATTCACGAAAGAACAAGCGGTTAACAAAACCTTGCCGTCATTTGGTGAAATAATAGGCAAAAATAAAAATATGACTATAATTTAGTCACTTGCCTTTGCACGCGCACCAAGCCTTCCTGGGCAACGGAGGCGACCAACTCGCCTGAACGTGAATAGAAAGCCCCACGGTTAAATCCGCGCCCGCCGGACGCATTGGGGCTGTCCTGGCTATACAATATCCAGTCATCCAGCCGGTTAGGGCGATGGAACCACATTGAATGATCAAGGCTTGCCGCCTGCATGTCGCGGTCAAACACGGTGCGGCCATGCGGAAACAGCGAACCATCCAGCAAAGTCATGTCTGAGACATAGGCCAGCACCGCCGCCTGCAGCGCCCGGTCATCAGGCACTTCACCAAGCGTGCGGAACCAAACATTTTGTTCCGGCGGCAACGGGTCGCGCGAGATGTAGTGCGTCAGCGACACCGGCTTCATTTCGATGGGCCGCTCGCGCTCGAAATATTTGCGGATATGTTCCGGCGCCATGTGCGCATATTGCGCGCCAAACTCGCGATCGCTCATCAAGCCGTCAGGGCCTGGCACATTCTGCTTCATCGGCATCTGATGCTCAAGCCCGGTCTCATCGGCCTGAAACGAAGCTGACAGCGCAAAGATCGCATGGCCATGCTGGATGGCCACCACACGGCGAGTGGTAAACGAACCGCCATCACGGATGCGATCCACTTCATAAATGATCGGGATCTCCGGATCACCCGGGCGCATGAAATAGGCATGCAGCGAATGCACATGCCGCTCTTTGTCAACCGTCCGCTGCGCCGCCACCAGCGCCTGACCGATAACCTGTCCGCCAAACACCCGCTGCCAGCCGACCTGGGGGCTGCGACCACGAAACAGATTGTGTTCCAGTTGCTCAAGGTCGAGAATGGACAAAAGCGCCTCGAAGGCTTGTGACATGATCGAAATCCGATTGACGTTTGCGTCAATTGTTGATCGCCATTGCACAGCCAAGTCAAGGCAAACATGTATTACGGGAAACAGATCATGGCTGAAGACAAGGTTGATATTTTGATTGCAGGCGCGGCCTATGTCGGCATGTCCTGCGCGGTGGCGATCAAATCCGCAGCGCCGCATCTGTCGATCAAGGTTGTCGATGCAGCGCCTGCCGGCATCTGGGAAAAGGATAGCCGGTCCTCCGCAATCGCCGCCGCTGCAGTGCGCATGTTGCGCCAGCTTGGCGTATGGGATGAGATCGAGCCGGATGCGCAGGTGATGGGCGACATGATCGTCACCGATTCGCGCGCCACTGATCCGGTGCGCCCTGTGTTCCTGACCTTTGAAGGAGACCGCGAGGCGGGCGAGCCGTTTGCTTACATGGTGCCCAATGTATCCATGACGCGCGCGCTGCGCCGCAAGGCGAAGGAACTTGGCATTTCCGTCACTGACGGCGTTGCGGCTACTGCAATTCAGCCAGAACCGGCGTCGATGATGGTCAAGCTTGCCAATGGCGATATCGTTTCTGCAAAACTCCTCGTCGCCGCTGACGGCGTGAAATCGAAACTGCGCGATATGGCAGGCATCAAGGTGGTGCGCTTTGACTATGGCCAATCCGGTATCGTCGTCGAAGTTGCCCATGAACGCCCGCACAATGGCCGCGCCGAAGAGCATTTCATGCCCGGCGGCCCGTTCGCCATCCTGCCGCTCAAAGGCAACCGCTCTTCGCTGGTATGGACTGAAAGGACAGCTGAAGCCGACCGGCTTGTTGCTTCTGATCCGCTGGTGTTTGAGACCGAACTTGAGCGGCGTTTCGGTCACAGGCTTGGCGAAATCAAGGTGGATTCAAAGCCGAAAGCTTTTCCCCTTGGCCTGACGCTGGCGCGCGATTTCGTCAAGCCGCGCCTCGCGCTGATCGGCGATGCGGCGCACGGCATTCACCCGATCTCGGGACAGGGCCTTAATCTGGGATTCCGCGATGTAGCGGCGTTGGCCGAAACCGTGGTCGATGCAGTGCGGCTTGGCCAGGACATCGGCCAACTCGATATTTTGGAACGCTATCAGGAATGGCGGCGTTTCGACACGGTGCGCACCGGCATAACGACCGATGTGCTCAACCGCATGTTCTCCAATGACATTGCCCCGCTGCGCTTCATTCGCGATATCGGCCTCGGTCTGGTCGACAGGATGCCGCGCATCAAGGACTTTTTCATTCAACAGGCGTCGGGCATTGTACCCGGCGCACCGAAGCTGTTGAAGGGTGAGGCGATTTAGCCACTAAAACTCAGTGCGCTTCGACGCCCTGAAATGCCTGATCACCCCAGACGGACTTGACCTGCGCATCGCGGCCGCAGCCCTTGCGATATCCGGCGTAGGCTTCAGTTTGTTTGACATAGCCAAAACGCGTCAGGACGCGGCTTTCGCCCAGATAATAGTTCTGGTGATACCCTTCAGCGTCGGTGAACGTGGTAAAGTCGGTCACGGGCGTGACAATTTTTTTGCCCAGTGATTTTTCAGCTTCCGCAACCGCCTTTTTCGCGGCAGCCTTTTGAGCAGCATCCATCGGGAATATCGCCGAGACATAGGACGAACCGCGATCGCAGAACTGGCCGCCGTCGTCGGTCACATCAATGGTGCGCAGGAATGTGGAGACCAGCTTTTCATACGGCACCACAGCGGGGTCAAACTCGACTTTCACCGATTCGGTATATCCGTCATGATTTTCATAGGTCGGATTTTCCATCGTCCCGCCGGCATAACCTGATGTCGTTGAGGTAACGCCCTTGACATGGTCCATATCGCTTTCGACACACCAGAAACAGCCACCGGCAAAAACGGCGGTCTCGGCAAATGCAGGCTGAGACACGCCGAATGGCGCAATGGCGAGGATAACAGCAGCGAGGGCGTTCCTGAACATGAAAATCTCCAATTTTGTCTGACGATTACATTAGGGTGACACAGGCTTTTGTGGAAATCACACTTCCACACAATCCGGTGAGGACAACGTGTTTGTACAAAGACACAGTTGACCATTTTACGAAAAACGCCATGTTCCGGATGCAGATGAATATCCGCAAGGCCTTGACCCTTAAAAGGAGACACCCATGAAACGTCACGCCACCGCCATATGGTCCGGAGATCTGAAATCCGGCACAGGCTCACTGACAGCGCAAAGCGGCGCATTGTCGAACAATCCCTACTCATTCAACGCCCGGTTTGTTGATGAAAGCGGCAAGTCCGCGACAAACCCGGAGGAATTGCTGGCCGCTGCGCACGCTGGCTGCTTTGCCATGCAGCTGTCGCACTTTCTCGCTGAAAACGGCACGCCTGCAGCCAAGCTAGAAGCAGTTGCCACTGTCGAACTGGTACCTGGAACCGGTATCACCGGCTCGGCCCTAAAGCTGACCGGCAATGTTCCGGGCATCACAGATGAAAAATTCCAGGAACTGGCTGCCAAGGCAAAAGCCGAATGCCCGGTGTCACAGGCGCTTGGCGCCATCAACGTGACGCTTGAGGCTTCGCTCGCCTGATAAGGCAAGCAGCAACGACGGGCGGCCGAAATGACCCCAGTTCACATGGCCGCCCCGACACTGACAGGACAACGCATCATCCTGCGCCCGCACCGCGCCGGTGATATTGATCGCCTTGCCGCATTTTACCAGACACCAAGATCGGCTGCAGTTGGCGGCCCGCAATCGCGCGAGAGATCGTGGCGTGATCTCGGATATGATGCGGGGCAGTGGGCACTGCGCGGTTTCGGTTCCTGGGCAATCGAGGAAAAATCAACCGGTGAATATGTCGGACAGGCAGGGCTGAACCTGCCGGATGACTATCCGGAAGCCGAACTTGGCTGGCTGCTGTTTGAACCATTTGAAGGCAAAGGTTACGCTTTTGAAGCGGCCACCCTTGCCCGCGATTTCGCGTTTTCATCATTGGGAATGACAACGCTGGTCAGCTATATCCATGCTTCGAACATTCGTTCGGTAAAACTTGCTGAACGGCTCGGCGCGGTCCGGGATATGAAGGCACAAACGCCGCATGATGATCCCTGTCTGGTATACCGCCACAGCCCCTGATCACGCCGGTTGCAAAGCGCGTGAAAATAACAGCTAAATGCGGTATCCAACCAAGGACGAGGGGATGCGGGCATGGTGATACGTCTGTTTGTGACAGTATGGTTCCTTGGCATGTCATTTGTGTCGGCGGCGCTCGCGCAAGATGCGGTGCCAAGCCAGGAAGTCGGTCAAAGCCTCGAAGCCATACATTCGCAATTACGCGCAATGAAGGATCGTGCGGCAGACGCCGTCAACAGAAAAGATGTTGAGGCGCTGGTCAAGGAAGTCAGCCCCGTCATCCGCTTTACCGCAATGAACAATGAACTTGTGCGCGGGCAGGACGAACTTCGCGCCTACTATGCCAAGATGATGGACGGGGCGAGCCGGATCGTTGAAGACATGTCGATCACTGGCGACCCGGATGATCTGGCGCTGCTGTTTGCCGACAATAAAATGGCGGTTGCCACCGGGACATCGCAGGCGTTCTTCAAGATCAAGGGTGGGCTGACCTTCACTGTGCCGCTGCGCTGGACTGCGACGATGGAAAACACCGGCGGGAAATGGACCATTGCAGCGATACACTTTTCGGCCAACATGTTTGACAATCCGCTGCTGACGACAACCAGCTCCTTCTGGAAATGGATCGCGGCAGGGTGCGCGTTGGCGGGGCTGGCGCTTGGCTTCCTGATCGGACGGCGCAGGCGGCGAGCTGCCTGAACGATGCGCCACAGTGCGATACCCTATTGCCCTGCCAATTGGTACATGCTGGCTTTCAGCCGCGATTTGGCCAAGGGCAAGGTGCTGACGCGAAGCTTGGGCGAGCATGAATTGGTTCTGTTTCGTGGCGCGGAAACAGGAACCGTGTCCGCATTTGATTCGCACTGTGCGCACATGGGCTGCCATCTCAAGCATGGGACAGTTTTTGGCGACAGTCTGCAATGCGCACTGCACCACCGCGTCATTTCGCCATCGGGCCATTTTCTCAAACGTGATGGCTCGGCACATGAGGGGCTGAGACAGAACAGGTTTGCTGTTCGCGAGCAGTACGGCTGCATTTTTGTTTATGCCGGTAAGGAAATTGCGCACGACCTGCCGGTGCCAGAGATTTATGCGCTGGGCGAAGTGAGCCTCTCGCCGATGAAAGAGCAAACACTGCCATTGCCGTGGTGGACGTTTATCGCCAATGGCATGGACATTGAGCATTTGCAGGCTGTGCATGACCGGCGTCTTCTTGAAGAGCCATCATTGAACATTTTGAACGAAACTGCCGCCCGGTTGAACTATCGATCAATGCCGACAGGCTCCAGCATTGGCGACAAGGTCATGACGTGGCTGGCCACCGACGGCGTCCACGGGCGGATCACCTGCATTGGCGGAACGATGATGCTGGTGGAAAGCAAGGTCGGAAAGAACCGTGCGTTTATCCTTCTCTCGCTGACGCCGCATGGCGAAAATTCCACCACGCTGCGCGGGCTCGTGGGCGTGCAATCACGCGGGAACAGGCTGATTGGCCCGATCAAGGCGCGTATTTCGGCTTGGCTGTTCGAGAGTTTCCTCAACAAGGATATTGGTGTTCTGGACGCCATGCAGCTTCACGCACCGAACAATGAAAATTCACAGGGAGACGGATTTACCCGTCAGTTGTTTGCCTTTTTGCGCGCACTGCCGGATGCCGATCTTGACCATATTCACACGCCGAACCTGAAGAGCTTCGGGAGGGTATCATGAGCGTTGAAGCCTTGCCGCAGACGCGCAATTTCAGCATCACCAACACGGCGCTGGTATTTATTGCGGCAACGGTCTGCTGCACCTGCCTGTGGGTAGCCTCACAGCCGCTCCCGCCTATCGCCAGGCTGGCGGCAGCCATCCTGTTCGGCTTTGTCAACAACACGCTGTTTTCACTGACGCATGAAGCTGTGCACGGAATGCTGCACCAGAATCGCCGGGTCAATGACACGCTCGGCCGTGTCACATGCGCGTTTTTTCCAACAGCTTTTTCGATGCAACGCATTGCCCATCTGACACACCACAAGAACAACCGCAGCGACATCGAGCGGTTTGATTTTTACGGGCACAAAGACAACCATATCTTGAAGACCGCGCAATGGTACAGCATTCTCACCGGTCTTTACTGGTTGATGATCCCGTTGTTTGCCCTCGTCTATGCGCTGCTGGCGGAGTTCGTTCCCTGGCGCAAGCTCTTCCTGCGCAGTGACCGGTTTGGCGCACAGACGAGCGCGCTTCCCTATATGGACGCCCTCGAATCGACACCCGTATGGCGCATCCGTTTTGATCTTTTGATCGTGCTCGTGATCCAATCGGCAATCATTTGGACATTGGACATCACCCTTTCCGGTTGGCTGTTGTGCTATGCCTGCTTCGCTCTTTTCTGGAGTTCCCTGCAATATG
>JANMEX010000400.1:0-4848 GCA_031377485.1 Phyllobacteriaceae bacterium | reverse complement strand
CTTCTCCCGAAAACATCTGGATGGGGTCGGACTTCGATGGTGCCTTTGCCCAATTCGTCAAGGTTCCGGCATCCGAAGTCTTCCTGGTGGCCTGCGATTGGAGCGATGCCGAACTTGCCACCCTTCCTTGCGCCTATGGCACAGCGGAAAATATGATCCACCGTGCGAGTGTTCGCAAAGGCATGCGCGTGCTTGTGGCTGGCGCCTCCGGTGGCGTCGGCTCTGCTGCCGTTCAGCTGGCAAAGCGGCGCGGTGCACATGTGATCGGCATAACCACGGCTGCAAAGATGGACGATGTGCGGGCGGCAGGAGCGGATGAGCTCATCGAACGTGGCACCAATCCGTTTGAAGCATTGGGCAGGGATTCGGTGGACGTGGTGATCGACAACGTCGCCGGGACGAGTTTCGGAGCGATGCTGGATGTCCTTCGGCGCGGCGGAAAATATGTCTCGTCCGGTGCGATAAGCGGGCCACTCGTCGAACTCGACATGCGGGTGTTCTACCTGAAGGACTTGACCCTTATCGGCTGTACAGGGTGGGACGAACCAGTGTTTCCCAACCTGATTTCCTATATCGAACGCGGCGAAATCCGCCCGCTTCTCGCCAGGACCTGGCCACTTGAAAAGATCGCCTCCGCACAGCAGGAATTCCTGAAGAAATCACATGTTGGCAATTTCGTTCTGATCCCGCCTCAAATCTGATGGGACAATTGCACGGCAGGTATTTCCCGACAATCTCGGCAGTGCGGGTGTACGGGCAATCACAAGGCCTCGCCGCGAAGGGATGAACTCGACACAAACTAAATTGCTGAGCGTCTGCTTTGTCTGAGTGGTCAGTGATGCGAAAACGCCAGGAACTGGCCTAAAGCGCTTGGCTGCTAAGGCGACCTGCACTCCAATTGGATCAGCACCATCCAAAATCAAACAGGTCCCGCTGCCCAGTCGATTGAGCGCTCGTGGCGCGAAATGATTGTTTTTAGGTCGGAAAATTCCTGAGCAATATGAGATCCAAGCTTGCGCGCGGCGGGATTAATTGTGCCTCGTTGTTTGGTAATAATTCCGAGTGTGCGTTCTGGCTGAGGGATTTCAAGCGGCACAATTGATACTTTGTTTTCTCGCCGCAGGCTGAAAACAACCGAATGGGGCAAAATGGCGAGTGCATTTGTTGATGCGATATAGTTGACAACACTCAGGAGCGAACCACCGGAATATCGAATTGCCAATTCGCTGATCCCAAGTGACAAGAGTAGGGAATGCAAGTCCAGCATCAGCGGAGAGCCGGGCAAGGGCGCTACCCAAGGGTAGATCATGACATCGTTCGGAGTCAGGCGTCGTTTGCGCAGCAAAGGGTGGCCAATACCGCATGCAATAACATTGTGGCCCGGCAAGATTGCATCAAACTGGACCTCCGGTCCAAGATCTGAGGTTCCGGCAGGTGTTATTGCCAGATCAATCTGGTTCGCATTCACTTCCTGGATGAGTTCAGACAAATGACCGTAGGATTGATCAACTTGAATATCCGGCTCGATGACTTGGAACGAGGCAATCATGGTTGAAACCACGGCGTCCATGAAAAACGGCACGCCGCCAATTCTCACCCTTCCCGAAACGCCTGATTTATAGCCTTGGACCGTTTCGCTGGCTTTTCGCGATGCGGCCAAAATGGATTTGCCATGAAGGCCAAGTTGCCGCCCCAAGACGGTTGGCTGTAGTGGGCGTCGTCCAGGGGTAAACAAAGGTTCGCCGAGGCGTTTTTCCAACATCGAAAGTGTGCGCGAAACGCCAGGCTGGCTCATACCCAGCATCGCAGCGCCCTCGGTTATGCCGCCAGCTTCGATCACTGCGGCAAGCTGTACCAGATGGCGCTCGTCAATTTTCATAACAAAATGGTATGTTGGACATAAAAGAAAATATCAATGTCTTTTTTTGACCCGCTACATTCAGATTGGGAAAAAAAGGGGAAATGCGTTCCAGAGCGTGTGTCACTATGCGGACAACCTTTTCGGAGCGGACACTCCAAAACTGAAAATTGAGAACTGAACTAAACACCACGGGAGGAAGAACCAATGGCGTTGATAAGCGGGTACCATCACCTGACACTCAGCACAGATGGTGTGCAAGAAGACTATGATTTCTACACAAAAACGCTTGGCCTGCATTCTGTCAAACGCACTGTGCTTTTTGATGGCGTGCTGCCGGTTTATCATTTGTATTATGGCTCCAGAAATGGCGATGCGTCGACAATCATCACAACGTTTCCGTTCCGCAAGCCAGCGATATACGGTCGCCGTGGCACAAACCAATCCAAGATTATTCAACAGGCAATCCCTGTCGGCGCTTCCGAATTTTGGGTGAACCGCCTCAACGCAAGAGGTATCAAAGCCAGCAAAATATCGCGCTTCGGCATGACACGCGTGTCACTTGAGCATCCGTGCGGCATTCCACACGAGTTGGTGGAAAATCCCGGCGACACACGCAACCCCATTACGAATGAGGCACAGGGCATTACCAGTGAGCACGGCATAAAAGGAATTTACGGCGCGGCAATTTCGGTTGCTGATCGCACAGCAATGGATGACTTTTTCACTCTCGCCATACCCATGAAAAAGGAAGCTGACAGCCATGAGGGGCTGGCTTTCTCGGTTCCGAATGAATCCGGTCCGCGTTCAATGGTTGAGATTTTACATGAACCAAACCAAGCGCAAGGTACTTGGACCTTGGCAGGCGGCACGATCCATCATTTGGCGTTGAACACCGGCAATGAGGAAAACCAGTTGAAGCTGCGCGCCCATATCGAGGGCCTCGGCTTCACCGACATTTCCGAACAGAAGGACCGGATGTATTTCAAGTCCTGCTACGTCCGCTCGCCGGGCGGAGCGCTGTTTGAAATTGCCTGGTCCGTTCCGGGCGGCTGGGCTCTGGACGAACCGGCGGACGCCATCGGATCAACGCTCGTGTTCCCACCCTGGTTCGCTGATCGCAAGGACGAGATGGTTGCGGGTCTAGAGGCTGCCGAATTCTGATTTTTCACATCCGGAGGACTGCGATTTTGGCCCATGAAGACGCCCTGTTTATTGGAGCGATACCCGAGGCAGCGTCCGTGCTCTGCGTTGTTGTGCATGGCCGGACGCAATCTCCGGAAATCATGAAGGAATGGATTGTCGACAGGCTTACGGTTCAGGGCGTGGCATATGCCTTGCCACGCGCGAAAGGAAACACCTGGTACAATGCAAAGGCAGTTGACCCGTTGACAGAAACGACACGGTCGCAACTGGATGCATCGTTGGCCTATCTTGGATCGACGATTGATCATCTGAGGAAAGAAGCCGGTAGCGAAAAACCGTTGTTGTTAATTGGCTTCAGCCAAGGGGCATGTCTTTCAATGGAGTACGCATTCGCTCGCGGGCCGTGGCATGGGGCGTTGGCGTGCCTCACCGGTTGCCGGGTTGGTACGCAGAATGACAATCTGCCTTTGACAGATCTTGCCTCATTGCAGGTCTATCTTACGGGATCGGATAATGACCCATGGATTCCGGTCAGTGCTTTTGCGGAAGCGTCACACGACTTCGGCCGCGCCCGGGCGCGTCTGAAGACGGAGTTGTTTCCCGGGCGTGATCATTCCATCAGCGATGCGGAAATTACCGAACTCAAGTTAATCCTGTCCCGCTTGCAGGCAGACCAACAAACTCATGCGGAAGCTGCGGCATGAGTGCGATCCGTGAATTCACCTTTCCGGGGATTTCAACGCGTGTCATTTTTGGCCGTGGAACGATTGCGCAGACCGGATATGAAATTGAACGGCTCAATCACAAGAAGGCATTGATCCTGTCAACGCCGCATCAAAAAGCCGAGGCCGAAGCCTTGGCAGCAGAGCTCGGCGGACTTTCTGCGGGTGTGTTCGCCGGTGCCGTCATGCATACGCCGACGGATGTTACGCAAACTGCTCTGGCTGCATTCAAGGCCAGCGGCGCAACGGCAGTTGTTTCGCTTGGTGGCGGCTCGACGACAGGTCTTGGCAAGGCCATCGCATTGCGCAGCGGGGCCGACCAGATCGTAATCCCGACGACCTATGCCGGGTCCGAGATGACCGACATCTTGGGTGAAACCGCGAACGGCGCGAAAACCACCAAACGCGATGCCGCCATCCGTCCGGAAACCGTTATTTACGATGTCGACCTGACATTGACCCTGCCGGTCACCATGACGGTAACTTCAGCGCTCAATGCCATTGCCCACGGTGTCGAGGCGCTTTACGCGCCGGACCGCAATCCAATTATCGAGCAAATGTGCATCGCTGCCTTTCAATCGTTTTCGCAAGCTCTGCCGGTTGTGGTGAAAGATCCGTCCAATATCGAAGCGCGCGGGCAGGTGCTCTACGGGGCTTGGCTCTGTTCAACTGCACTTGGCTATGTATCGATGGCTTTGCATCACAAGCTTTGCCATGTGCTTGGCGGTTCTTTCGGGATGCCGCACGCGGAAACACATGCAGTGATGATTCCACACACAGCGGCTTTCAACGCAGTTGCCGTTCCTGAACTGCTCAAACCAATGAGTGATATCTTTGGCGGCAGCCCCGGTGGCGGACTTTATGATTTTGCCAAGTCACTTGGTGCGCCGACGAGCCTTGCCGAACTGGGGTTTGCCGAAGCCGACATTGACAAGGCAGCAGATATTGCCACGCTCAGTCCCTACACAAACCCGCGGCCGTTTGGCCATGACGAAATACGGGCTTTGCTTCATGATGCGTGGTCGGGGGAGCGTCCTCGCAACTGAAGTTTTTACTTAACCCACGATGTCAACGGAGGAGTGGACATGCTTACGAGACGCAAATTACTTCAATCGGCAGGTG
>JANMEX010000355.1:0-6010 GCA_031377485.1 Phyllobacteriaceae bacterium | reverse complement strand
GCGCCGACGAGCCTTGCCGAACTCGGGTTTGCCGAAGCCGACATTGACAAGGCAGCAGATATTGCCACGCTCAGTCCCTACACAAACCCGCGGCCGTTTGGCCGTGACGAGATACGGGCTTTGCTTCATGATGCGTGGTCGGGGGAGCGTCCTCGCACCTGAAGTTTTTACTTAACCCACGATGTCAACGGAGGAGTGGACATGCTTACGAGACGCAAATTACTTCAATCGGCAGGTGCCACGGGTCTGGTCGCGATCACAGGCGGCTTGGCCAGCCCTGCAATTGC
Organism: Phyllobacteriaceae bacterium; assembly: GCA_031377485.1. Classification (GTDB taxonomy): domain Bacteria; phylum Pseudomonadota; class Alphaproteobacteria; order Rhizobiales; family Rhizobiaceae; genus JANMEX01. The sequence continues at coordinate 5,723 of JANMEX010000355.1, read as the reverse complement.
ACAAGGCGCAAAAATCAAGCTCGGTTATGTCAGCCCGCAATCCGGGCCGCTGGCGGGCTTTGCCGAGAGCGACGCTTACAATATTGCTGCTTTCCTTGCGACAGAAGTGGGCAAGAACTTCGAGGTTATCGTCAAGGACTCGCAGTCCAATCCGAACCGGGCAGCAGAAGTCGCCAAGGAATTGATCGTTTCCGACGAGATCGACCTGATGTTGGTTGCCTCCACACCGGAAACCACCAATCCGGTGGCGACCACTTGCGAAGCAGAGGGCATGCCGGTCATATCGACCATGGCACCCTGGCAGCCATGGTTCATCGGCCAACAGGGCAATCCCGGTGACCCGCCTAGCTGGAAGCCATTCAACCATGCTTTCCACTATTTCTGGGGTCTTGAGGATGTCATCGCCGTCTTCACCAACATGTGGGCCCAGCTTGAGACAAACAAGAAGGTTGGCGGTCTGTTTCCCAATGATGCCGACGGCAATGCATGGGGCGATCCGAATGTCGGGCTCAAGCCAGGACTGGCAGCAGCCGGCTTTGAACTTCTCGATCCGGGCCGCTACCAGAACCTGACCGATGATTTTTCGGCGCAGATCAACGCCTTCAAGAATGGTTCAGTGGATATCATCACCGGCGTTGTCATTCCGCCGGATTTCACGACATTCCGCAACCAATCCAAGCAGCAGGGTCTGAACCCGAAGGCGATTACTGTTGCCAAGGCGATCTTGTTTCCGCAGTCTGTCGAGGCATTGGGTGAGGCTGGACACAACCTGTCATCTGAAGTCTGGTGGTCGACAAGCCATCCGTTCAAATCCTCTCTCACGGGTAAAACCGCCGCAGAACTTGCAGCCGACTATACCGCGCAATCGGGTCGCCAGTGGACGCAGCCCATCGGCTTTGTTCACTCCCTGTTTGAAGTCGCTTCCAACGTAATGGGCCGCGTAACCGATGTGAAAGACGCGGATGCCGTTGCCGCAGAGATTGCCGCCACCAGCATGGACACGATGGTTGGCAAGATTGCCTGGGATGGCGCTGGCCTGCCGCCGTTTGCTGCCAAGAATGTTTGCAAGACCCAGCTCGTTGGCGGCCAATGGCGCCGCAGTGCCGATGGCAAGTTTGATCTCGTCATTGTCGACAACAAGACAGCGCCGAACATTCCAACCGGCGGCACAATGGAAGCCTTGACGTAAAGGCTATCGCCTATCTTCAAAAAGGTGCCCGGCGGTATGCGCCGGGCATTTGCCGCTCTAACGGATTGATGATTTGACCGCACTCTCCCTTGCCAATGTGTCCAAAAGTTATGGTGCCTTGAAGGTGACGGATAACGTCACTTTCGATGTTGCCGAGGGCGAAGCTTTGGGCATCATCGGTCCCAATGGTGCCGGCAAGTCAACGCTTTTCAACCTGATCAATGGCAATGTGTTGCCGCAAAACGGAACGATCACACTCTTTGGAAAGGATGTGACTAGAATTTCAGCAATGGCGCGGGTACGTGATGGGGTAGGGCGGTCCTTTCAGATCCCGCAGCCTTTCGAACGATTGTCGGTCTTTGAAAATCTGCTGGTCGCTGCGAGCTTCGGACGCGGCGCATCCGAGAAAGATGTTGCGGATGACTGCGCTGTCATTCTTGAACAAACAGACTTGATGCATCGCGCCAATATGCTGGCCGGCGGATTGCCGTTGCTCGACCGCAAGCGCCTGGAGCTTGCGCGCGCCTTGGCAACAGGGCCGCGCATTTTGCTGCTGGATGAAATTGCAGGTGGGCTGACTGAAGGAGAATGCCAGTCACTTGTCGCCACCATAAAATCCATTCATGCGCGCGGCATTACAATCGTGTGGATCGAGCATGTGCTGCACGCTCTTACAAGTGTCGTAGAGCGGCTTGTCGTGCTTGATTTCGGGAAACTGATTGCGACTGGCAAGCCCGACACTGTGATGGCGATGCAATCAGTCAAGGAAATTTACCTCGGGGTGGATGTCTGATGCTGCTCGAAACCCGCGATCTCACTGCCTTTTATGGTGATTTTCAAGCGTTGTTCGGCGTAAATATAACGCTCGACGAAGGCGAAACAATTGCGATCATCGGGGCCAACGGAGCGGGTAAGACCACGCTGCTGCGCTCAATATCCGGTGTTCTCGAAAACTCTGCGGATATGGTCAAGTTTGAGGGCAAATCCGTTGGTGACATGCCTGCAGACGCACTGGTCACACGCGGAATTGCGATGGTTCCCGAAGGGCGCAAACTGTTTCCGTCCTTGTCTGTCGAGGAAAACCTGATGATCGGCGCCTATTGCGGGCGCGCCGCCAAGCATTGGAACCTCGATGCGGTTTACGAGCTGTTCCCGATCCTGCGGGAGAAGAGCAGGGTGCCATCAACTTCCCTGTCGGGCGGGCAGCAGCAAATGGTTGCGATCGGTCGGGCATTGATGAGCAACCCGCGCGTGCTTTTGTGCGATGAGATATCGCTCGGCCTCGCCCCTGTTGTCATCAAGGACATTTACGCCAACATGCCGAAGATCAAGGCGACGGGCGCAAGCATCGTAATCGTCGAGCAGGATGTAGGACAGGCGCTGAAAGTGGCGGACCGCGTCTATTGCATGATGGAAGGACGTATTTCCCTTACCGGCAGGCCATCAGAAATCACGCGTGAGCAAGTCCATGCTGCCTATTTCGGGGCGGCGGCATGAATCTCATCGACACTGTTGTCCAAGGAATATTGCTGGGAGGTCTTTATGCCCTTTTTGCTGCCGGGCTGTCGCTGACTTTTGGTATCATGCGTCTCGTCAACCTTGCGCATGGCGACCTGATTGTCATGGGTGCCTATCTGATCCTGCTGTTTGTCACGGTTCTCGGCGTTCATCCGCTAGCAGCTTTTCTGATTGCCGCGCCGTTGATGTTCGGCCTTGGTTTTGGACTTCAGCATTTTATCCTCAACCGCACGCTCGGCAAGGATATCCTGCCGCCGCTGCTGGTCACATTCGGTCTCTCCATCGCCTTGCAAAACCTGCTTCTCCAAGGCTTTTCCGCCGATAGCCGCAAAATCCCCGGTGGCGCACTTGAAACCGCGTCCGTCAACCTCGGCGGAGTAACTGTCGGCCTCCTGCCACTGATGACCTTCTTGTCTGCCATTCTGGTTATCGTGGCGCTCAATCAGCTTTTCTACCGAACTTCCCTCGGCCGCGCCTTTCGTGCCACATCCGATGATCCGGTGACAGCGGGCCTCATGGGCATCAAGCCCAAGACCATTTTTGCCCAAGCCACCGCGATTTCTATGTTGGTGGTGACGCTGGCCGCGCTGTATCTCGGGATGCGCGCGAATTTCGATCCGTCCATCGGTCCGGCCCGTCTCATCTATGCCTTCGAAGCGGTTATTATTGGCGGTCTTGGCAGTCTCTGGGGAACGTTGGCGGGCGGCATAATCATCGGGATCGCGCAAACGGTTGGCGCATCTATAAACCCCGAATGGCAAATCCTCTCAGGACATATTGCTTTCCTGATCGTCCTTATCCTGCGGCCGCGTGGCTTGTTTCCGAGGGCTTACGATTGATGAGTGCTCGTTTGCAAAATTCCGGAAACAAATACCGCGTCGAAACCCGTACCAGGGTCTCAGGCATTGCGCTTGTCACGTCACTCGCGCTTTTGGTGATTGGCTTTGTTTTGCCTGCGTTCGTGGGGCGCAGCGTTATCCAGGATATGTTCTTCATTTTGACCATGCTGACGTTGGCACAGCTTTGGAACATGCTGGCAGGATTCGGTGGGCTGGTCTCGGTCGGGCAGCAGGCATTTGTCGGGCTTGGTGCCTATGCCATGTTTGCCGGTGTCATCCTGTTGGGTCTTGATCCGGTTCCCGCGATTTTGGTGGGGGGCATCGCAGCGCTGCTGCTTGCCATTCCAACCGGGTTCTTCGCGTTTCGCCTACAGGGAGCATATTTTGCCATCGGCACTTGGGTCATTGCCGAAGTTGTGCGCCTGCTTGTTGCGCAGTGGAAAACACTTGGTGGCGGCACTGGCACCTCGCTCCCGCGTGACGCTACTGGCAACATCATGTTCGTCGGGCAAATTGGCGACCTGTTCAGTGTGCGCGATGCCGCAGCGCGCGATATTCTTGCCTACTGGCTGGCGCTGATTTTGGCCGCATCCACAATAGCAGGCATTTACTGGCTGCTGCGCACCAAACGCGGCCTCGCGCTTTCTGCCGTTCGCGACAACATGGAGGCTGCCAAATCCGTCGGCGTTGATGCGCAGGCAATGCGCTGGTTCGTCTACCTCACCGCCGCTTTCGGCACCGGACTGACCGGCGCGCTCATCTATGTCCAGAAAGCGCGCATCTCGCCTGACGCCGCATTCAGTGTGCAGGATTGGACCGCATACGTCATTTTCATTGTTGTGATTGGCGGCATTGGCACCATTGAGGGACCAATTGTCGGCATCATCCTGTTCTATATCCTGCAAAGCCTGTTTGCCGATTATGGCAGTTGGTATTTGATGGCGCTCGGCATTCTCGGCATCCTGACGATGCTGTTCGCCCCGAACGGAATTTGGGGCCTGATTTCCAAACGGACCGGCTGGCAGCTCTTCCCGCTGCAGCGCCGTCTCATTCTTGATACGAACACCGGAGGCAAAAATGGCTGATATTACGACAAAAGTGCTGATCATCGGGACGGGCCCTGCGGGTTCGTCAACGGCCGCGCTGCTCTCGACCTATGGCGTGGAGAACATGGTCGTGAATCGTTATCGCTGGCTCGCCAACACACCACGCGCTCACATCACCAATCAGCGCACCATGGAGGTGCTGCGCGACCTTGGCAAGAATGTTGAGGCCGAAGCCTACATGCATGCGGCCGAACAGGATTTGATGGGCGAGAACGTGTTCTGCGAGAGCCTTGCCGGCGAAGAAATCGGTCGCATGAAAAGCTGGGGCAAGCATCCGCTCAGTCGCGCCGAGCACCAGCTGTCGTCGCCCACAATGATGAATGATCTGCCGCAGACATTCATGGAACCGATCCTTTTCAAGACCGCCTGTTCGCGCGGGACACAGGCGCGAATGAGCACTGAATATGTCAGCCATGTGCAGGACGATGCCGGCGTGACAACTACCTGCCTTGACCGGCTGACCGGCAAGCACATCACCATCCGATCGGATTATCTTATCGGTGCCGATGGCGGCAATTCACTTGTTGCTGAACATGCGGACATTCCGCTTGAGGGCAAGATGGGCGTCGGCGGATCGATGAACATCCTGTTCCGCGCCGACCTGTCACGCTATGTCGCGCACCGCCCGTCGGTGCTCTATTGGGTGATGCAGCCCGGCGCGGATGTTGGCGGCATCGGCATGGGCCTCGTGCGGATGATCCGCCCCTGGAATGAATGGCTGATTGTTTGGGGTTATGACATAAACCAGCCTGCGCCAGTCGTGGATGCTGCTTTGGCTACACAAGTTGCCCGGCAGTTGGTTGGCGATCCAGAGCTTGAAATTGATCTCATCTCCGCCAACACCTGGACAGTGAATAATTGCTACGCCACCAACATGCAGAACGGGCGCGTATTTGTTATGGGCGATGCGGCCCACCGCCACCCGCCCTCGAACGGCCTTGGCTCAAACACCTCCATTCAAGATTCGTTCAATCTGGCATGGAAGCTTGCAATGGTCTTGAAGGGACAGGCGGGCGCGCAATTGCTCGAAAGCTATACCGCCGAGCGCGCTCCAATCGCCAAACAGATCGT
>JANMEX010000309.1:0-7772 GCA_031377485.1 Phyllobacteriaceae bacterium | reverse complement strand
GAAGAGGCCAATCCCGCCGCAGCGATCCGGCTGGCGGGCGACAAGATCGGCTACTTTCACATCGGCGAAAGCAACCGCGGCTTCCTCGGCGATGGGGTTATCAATTTCGACCTGATTTTCGATGCGCTGCTCGACATTGGCTACAAGCGCGACATCGTTTTCGAGAGCTTTTCGACGACTGTTGTGGATGAAGGCCTTTCCCTTGCCTGCGCGATCTGGCGAGACACGTGGACCGAAAATGATCCGCTCGCAGCCCATGCCAAGCGCTTCATCGAGCTGAAAATGGATGAAGCAAAACGCCGGCGCGCAACCAACGAACGCCCCTGATGGTGTATTGCAGCTTGATTTGGGAATAAGGGTCAAATCAGGGTGAATTTTGGGGATGACACGTGAACGATATCGTTGCAACAGGAAGCTCACCACGCCGGATCCGGCTGATCAATCTGGTCGCCGCGCTGCAAAGCCTGTCGGATTCAGGCCGGATGAGTCGTGCGGAATTGGCAAGGAGACTGAACCTCAATCGCTCCTCCTCGGGGCAAATCGTGTCTGAGCTGACGCAGTGCGGACTAGTGCGCGAAGTCGACGACACCGGCTCAACCCGGGAAATCATGATGCGCGGTGCAGGTCGGCCCGGCATCATGCTCGAGCTGGTGCCGGAAGCGGCATTTTTTGTGGGCATTGAATTTGGTGTTGAGCATATTTCCGCTGTCACCATCGATCTGGCCGGTGCGGCATGCACGCACAACAAGGTTGCTTTCGATGCCGCTGCCGCAAATGTCGAGACGGCGGTCAGGACCGCACTTGATCTTGCGTTCAGGGCAATGAACGCGGAAATGATAGGGCATTGCCAAGGCGTAGGCATTTCTGCGCCAATGCACATTCGTCCCGATGGATTGGTCAGTCTCGCCCCGCTCATAGGTTGGCGGGATATCCAATTGGTGCAGATTGTCCAAGCCGCATTGCCGGTTCCGGCCCCCATCATGATTGAAAATGATGCCAACGCTTTTGCGATCGGCGACAGCTACAAACACAGCCAATCCGGCGTCACCCTGTTTCTCTTGATGGAAACCGGCGTTGGCGGTGGCATCCTGATTGATGGAAAGCTCTTCCGCGGCAGTCATGGCCTTTCGGGCGAAATCGGCCACATGATCGTGCCTGACAGCGGCGGCTTCACGCTTCAGCAACTTGTCGGCCGCGAGGCGCTTACACGTAAATATCGCGCTGAAGCTTCAAACCCGAACGCCGATCTGCAGGATTTTCTGTCTGCGGTCCAGGATCGTGAGCCTGCAGCCGTGTCGATCGCTGAAGATTGGTCGCGCCATCTCGGTTCCATTCTCTACCAGGCGTGCAGGCTTATCGATCCGGAGCGCATTGTGCTCGGCGGATCGGTGGCTGCGCTCTACCCGATGGTTGCTGCACGCGTTGCATTGCACATGAACGCCAAACGGTCGGTCGCTTTCACGGCACCTAAAATCGTAGTGGATGAAGATCCCGAATTTGGCTCGGCGTTCGGCGCGGCGTGCCTCCTGCACCAGCGTTTCATGTCGCTCGAAAATGAGGTCCTCGGCAGCGAGAATGTAAATTTCCAGCGACCTTTCCATCCGATCGATCCGGTGATGCAGACAATGGAAAGCGTGAACTGAATGTCATCAACACTGGCACCCGATGATCTGGGACCGACGGTCTGTGTTGGTGAAATACTGGTCGAGATTGTTGCGACCACCATTGGCGACGGGTTTCTTGCCGCTCAGCCGCTCGTTGGCCCCTATCCAAGTGGTGCCCCGGCCATTTTCATTGATCAGTGCGGGCGTTTCGGTGGCCGCGCCGCCATGATCGGCGCAGTCGGCAACGATGATTTCGGGCAGGTGAATCTGGAAAGATTGCGCCGCGATGGCGTGGATGTCTCGGCCGTGGCGCTAGACCCTGATTATCCGACCGGAAGCGCTTTTGTGCGCTACCGTGCCAGCGGCAGCCGCGATTTTGTCTACAATATCGCGACATCCGCAGCCGCGCGATTTGGCTGGACCGAAGCTGTCAGCACACTGGTCGCCCGCGCCGGCCATCTCCATGTGATGGGCTCGGCCCTTTCCATGCGCAGCGCCTGTGACGTCATCGACCGCGCCGTTGATATCATCAAATCCCGCGGCGGCACGCTCTCGCTCGATCCGAACTTGCGCAAGGAATTGCGGCTTGATGCAGATTCCGAACAGAGATTTGCCGCGCTCGTTGCAAGAGCCGACTTGCTGTTACCGTCCGGTGAAGAGCTGGAACGTGCCGCCGGTGTCGATGGTGAAGCTCATGCGGTTCAGCGCCTTTTCGAACTTGGCGTCAAGGAAATCGTGCTCAAACGCGGCGCAGACGGGGCCACCTGCTTCAGTCATGACGGAACGCACTTTGATGCGGCAGCCTTTGATGTCGCTGAGGTTGATCCGACCGGAGCCGGAGATTGTTTTGGCGGTGCCTATGTCACTTGCCGAAGGCTGGGCATGAGCATTGAAGCCTCCCTGCTTTATGGATGTGCCGCCGGGGCCAGAAATGTGACCGTGCGCGGACCGATGGAAGGGGCCGGCACACGCGCTGAACTTGATGCGTTTATTGCAAATACGCAAAGGCGCGCGCCATGAAAATTGACCTTCAAAATCTGGCCGAATCCCGCCGGCAGGGACAATCGCTCGGCATTACGTCTGTATGTTCGGCCCACCCGATTGTCCTTCGCGCTGCGCTCCGGTTTGGCCGGATGCATCAAAGCACGGTCCTGATTGAGGCGACCTGCAATCAGGTCAATCACCGGGGTGGCTATACCGGCATGCGCCCGGCTGATTTCGCGGCGCTTGTCCACACGATCGCCGAGGAAGAGGAATGCCCACCCGACTTGATCCAGCTCGGGGGCGATCATCTTGGACCCAACCCTTGGCGCGATCTCGACGCAGAAGCGGCAATGGCCGAGGCGCAAAAAATGGTGGCCGCCTACGTCGCTGCCGGGTTTCGTAAAATCCACCTTGACGCCTCGATGGGCTGCCGCGGCGAACCGGCGGCGCTTGATGACAGGACAACGGCACTGCGCGCCGCCCGCCTTGCCGCCACTGCCGAGGCGACCGCCAAAGCGCTTGGCCTGCCTGCACCATTTTACGTGCTTGGCACGGAGGTCCCACCCCCCGGCGGGGCCGATCATATCTTGAGCAGCATCGAGCCGACATCGCCTTCTGCCGCGCGCAAAACCATCGAAGTTCACCGCCAGATATTTGGCGACGCTGATCTTTCTTCCGCATTCGAGCGCGCCATAGGTCTGGTTGTCCAGCCCGGCGTCGAATTTGGAAACCAGAACGTCATCTTTTATGATCCGGCCAAGGCCTCAAAGCTCAGCCACCTCTTGGACGCCGAGCCTCAGTTTGTTTTCGAAGCCCATTCCACGGATTATCAGGGCACGGCACCGTTGCGCCATCTGGTGCGGGATGGTTTCCCGATTTTGAAAGTCGGTCCGGAGCTGACATTTGTCCTGCGAGAGGCTTTGTATGCGTTGGAGCTGATCGCTTCTGACCTCTTGCCGGACTACGGCTCGCGCCCGCTTTATGCTGAAATGGAATCGCTGATGCTGGCCGAGCCGGCGCATTGGCACCAGCATTATGGCGGACCGGCGCAAGAGCAGCGGCTGCTTCGACACTACAGCCTGTCAGACCGCATCCGCTACTATTGGAACCACCCGAAGGCACAGGCAGCTGTCGGCAAACTGATATCTTCGCTAAAAGCCAAACAGGTTCCGCAAGCGCTCTTTTGGCAGCATTTGCCCGGAGCCTGCGCGTTTGCAGATCAGCCTCTCGACCCTGAAGCGGTGCTGATCTGGCGGGTCACGCAAAGCCTTGCCGCCTATCATGCAGCGTGCAGTCCGGCCGATGATCAATAGTCATGTACAAATACAATCACAAAGCAGGAGAAGAAAGTGTCTGATTTAACAGGAAAAGTCGCAGCGGTAACCGGCGCCGCCTCAGGAATTGGTCTGGCTTCCAGTGAAGCCATGATCGCGGCAGGCGCGACCGTAATCTTGGTCGACCGCGACGAGCGTGCGCTCAAGGAAGCCTGTGCGCGTCTGGGCTCGCAGGCAATTCCGCTGGTAATTGACCTTTTGAATCCCGCAAGCTGCGCCTCCCTTTTGGAGGGCGTCCTTGCAAGATCAAGTCAGCTCGACATTTTTCACGCCAACGCTGGCACCTATATCGGAGGCGACCTGACCGAGACCAATCTTGAAACCATTGACCGGATGCTCAATCTCAACGTCAATGCCGTGATGAAAAATGTCCATACGGTTATCCCGCACATGATCGCGCGGGGAACCGGTGACATCATCATCACAAGTTCGGTGGCCGGCCATTTCCCGGTCCCGTGGGAGCCGGTCTATTCGGCTTCCAAATGGGCGATGACCTGTTTTGTGCAAACCATGCGCCGCCAATTGTTCAAGCACGGCATTCGCGTCGGTTCGGTGTCGCCGGGTCCCGTGATCAGTGCGCTTTTGGCTGATTGGCCGGAGGAGAACCTCAGAAAGGCCAAGGAAAGCGGCGCCCTGATCGAGCCGAAGGAAGTGGCCGATGGCATCATGTTCATGCTGACAAGACCGCGTACCGTGACGATCCGCGACATGGTGATCCTGCCAAGCAGCTTCGACATCTGACAAGACGGACAACAGTCCAAACAGGGCAGTTCGAAAGCGAGCTAAGCTTGGGCTGCCCTTTCAGTTTATTTCCAGAGGAGAACCCAATGCAGGATTTTGCAGGTTTGACCGTTCTGATCACCGGCGCCGCCGGTGGTATCGGCATCACCATGGCCGAGCGTTTCGCTGCCGCAGGCGCAAGACTTGCCCTGATTGATGTTCGTAGTTCCGCGGAGTTGGCGGCGCGGTTGGGCGAAGGTCACAAGAGTTTTGTTGTTGATCTCGAAGACGCTGACGCCATTGCAAGCACCACACGCGAAATCGGCGACACGATGGGCATCGACATCCTCATCAACAACGCCGGATACGGTTTGGTGTTTGGCGCAAGCGAGGCCAATCTGGAAGCCTGGGACCGCACGTTGCGCATCAATTTGCGCGCGCCCTGGCTCTTGGGCGCGGCCGCCCTGCCCTACCTCAAAAAGTCCGGGCGCGGGCGTGTCATCAACATTTCTTCGCAAGCTGGCGTCGTCGCCATCGAAGGCCATGTTGCCTATGGCGCGAGCAAGGCCGGGCTTATCAACGTGACGAAAGTGATGGCAATTGAATGGGCGCAATTTGGCATTACCGCCAACGCAATTGCCCCCACCGTGGTGGACACGCCAATGGCGCTGGTTGGCTGGCCGGGCGAGAAAGGCGAAAAGGCTAAACGCGACATTCCAGTAGGCCGCTTCGCCAAAACCTCGGAAATTGCAGCCGCAGCTCTCTATCTGGCATCAGAGGATGCGGCGATCATCAACGGTGCCGTACTCATGGCTGATGGCGGTTTCACCATCAAATGAGATGATTGCGAATGCCCGGATAAGCACATTCGCACATGGATAATCACTTCAGCTTGGCAGCCAGAGCCTCGAAAATCCGCGCAACAGCCTCCGCGCCGGGATCGGGAATGCCCGTCAGGCTGCGCGCTTCGAGGTAGGAAGATCTGCCGGCCTTGGCTGATGTCATCTGTGCGGTCCAGTCCGCCCCAACGCGCGCGAGCGCTGCTGCATTCTTGATCGTGCCGCCGGACAGGATGGATTCAAAGGCCGGCCGCAAGGCATCAACCATCGTGCGGTCGTTGACCTGTGCGCCGCCATATTGCTGCATGGCAAGAAGCCCGGCATGCAAGGATTTTGGCCAGTCACTCCACATTTTGTAGCCCTCGGATGCCTTGGCCAACAAGATCGCAAAAAGCACGCCGCTGGAACCGCCCATGGCCTTGGTCTTGATGTCGCTGAGGGTGGCGAGCAACTGCGCGCCATCGGCAAACGGCAATTCATCAATCCGGGCCATCACGGCGCGGGCAGCGCCTGCAAACGTGCTGCCGGTATCGCCGTCGCCAACCTTGGCATCCAGTTCGTTGATGTCTGCCTCTATTTCAAGGCATCGCTGCGCAATGATCTCGACCACGCGTCGGACCTTGTCATCGCGTGAGGGCGCAAAATTGAGAATGTCCGGCAGATGCGGAGCGGGCAATTCCGTGACGGTCTTCATCTCGATGAAATTTGCAAAGGCAGGACACTCAACCGGCGAGATCAGATAACGGGTGTACGTGTCATCCAATTCGATCAGTGATATGGAAAAGCCAGGCATATCAAGCGCCGTTACCAGAGCGGCAGGTCCTGACATGTAAGCGATTTTGGAAGCGACCGGCGTCTTCATGAAATCCTTGAACAGCACAGCCATTTCAAGTCCCGAGAGCCCGCCAAGATTGTTGAACAGGGCTGCATAGCGGCCTTTCTTTGTGCCGACCGCTGTGCTGAGACGGCGGGCAACTTCCGTGACCAACGCCTCGGATGTATCAAACCGCGCAGCTTCGACGCCGGGCTCGCCATGGATGCCAAGGCCGATTTCGACCATGCCTTCTTCAACGCGGTTTTGTTTGGGGCTGCCTGGAATCGTGCATGTGTCGCGGGCAACGCCGATCGTGGCAATCTTGAGGTTCGCGGTTGTCACAACATGAAGAATGTCGCGAAGCGATGCGCCCTCATCCGACATATTTCCGGCAATCTTGTGGATGAACACCGTGCCTGCCACGCCGCGCGGGCGCGCTGCACCGGGGATCGACACATCATCGGCAACGATGATCATTTCAACATTAAGGCCAAGCGCCTTGGCTTTTTCCGCCGCCAGACCAAAATTCAGCCGGTCGCCGGTATAATTTTTCACAATAAGCAGACAGCCGGCCGGGCCGGTCACAGCCAGAATACCAGACAATACCGCATCAACGCTGGGTGATGCGAACACGTCTCCGCAGACGGCGGCTGTCAAAAGACCGGCACCAACAAGTCCCGCATGGGCAGGCTCGTGGCCAGAACCACCGCCGGAAACAATGGCGACCTTGCTCTTGTCCCAATTGGACCGGACGACCACCCGTGCATGGCTCGACGCATTCAAGCGTTGAATCTTGCCGCCACTCGCCGCGATCAAACCATCAAGCGCGTCGCTCACGAGGGCGGATTTTTGGTTCATGAACGTCTGCATGATTGTCTCACTGTTGATCGGTGTGAAACCCGGCGGATCAGGCCGCCAGGAAATTCAGGCTTGTGACAAAGGGTGGAAAAGCGACGGTTTGAGAATTCACCAATGCATGCCGGTGGTGGACACAGGATCGTCCCACAGGGACAGATCCTCATCGGTCAATTTGGTCACTGTCAGCGACGCGCCGGCCATTTCAAGCGCAGTGCAATAATTGCCGACCAGACTGCGTGCGACCTTAAAGCCGCGCTTTTCGAGGATCTTCCGCGCCGAATTGTAGAATATGTAAAGTTCGCTCGGCGGCGTGCCGCCAAGGCCGTTGCTCATCAGCAATAGCGGGTCATTGGTCGATGGGTTGATCTTGCCCAAGATGGACTCAAGGAAAATATCGGCTAGTTCGTCTGCTGTTTTCAGCGTGGTGCGCTCGCGCCCGGCCTCGCCGTGGATACCGACACCCAGTTCAATTTCATTCTCACCCAGCGTGAAAGTGGGGGTCCCGGCGGCAGGAACGATACAGCTTGAAAGGGCCACCGCCATAGATCCGGTGGCGGCATTGACGCGGTTGCCGATGGCAACACATGCGTTGATATCCATGCCCCGCTCGGCCGCGTGG
>JANMEX010000281.1:0-9428 GCA_031377485.1 Phyllobacteriaceae bacterium | reverse complement strand
TGCAATTCTGAAAGACGAAGCCAAATGTATATCGCTCCGTTCTTTGCGTGCTTCACGGTTGATGCCCTTCGGCACTGATCCTGTTACTATTCCGCGACATGCCCCCGCGCGACAAGCTCTCGCCTCAGCCAAACTTGCTCCGACAATTGAACGAGCGAGCCATTTTCGAAGCGGCCCATGAATGTGCAGGCATCATCGATACCGACTTTTTCGGTTTTGCCGGTAATATTGTGATGACGCTCTTTAATGAAAGTTTCGGTCATGCCGCAGACCGTGTCAATGCCGCCGTTGAGCCACATCGCAGTGTCGATGCAGTGCGCCAAAAGATCGCCAGTTACACCGCTGCCCGCCACATCAACATCCAGCCGCCAAAGGCCCTGCCCGCCTTGTGGCAAATCCTTGGAAATTGTCCAGTCCTGCAAGAATTTTGCGCGGTAATGGAAAATCTTGCCAAGCTTGCCTTCGTCAATCAGTTGTTTGGCCAGCGTCACGGCAGGTACGCGCCGGTAATTGTACCAAACCATATTGGCGACCTTGGCCTTTTCGACCGCGTCCACCATCTTGCGCGATTCTGCGGCAGAGCGCCCCAGCGGCTTTTCACACATCACCATCTTGCCGGCCTGCGCCGCTGCAATGGCAATTTCCATGTGCGTGTCGTTCGGGCTGGCGATGTCGATCAGGTCAATGCTCTTGTCATCGACCAATTTACGCCAGTCAGTGACTGAAGTTTCATAGCCCCACTGGTCGGCGAAAGCTTTGCCCTTTTCCGCGTCGCGGGCGCAGATTGTCTTGAGTACAGGCTGATAGCCCGTGTCAAAAAAGTGCCCGACTTGCGAGAACGCGTTGGAGTGCGTGCGGCCCATGAAACCGTAGCCGACCATGCCGACATTAAGTTTTTTCTTAGCCATTTACGCGACCCACCCATGCGCATCGCGAACCTTTATCATGGCTGCCAGAACGTCATTCCAAGTCTGCTGCTTCAACATGATATCGTTTGAAAACATGCAGCCATCCCAGCAGATATGCTGCACTGCTTTTGTCAAATTGCCTTTGCCGTCACGCAGCCAGAAACCCGCATGGTGGGCGATGTCGAGTTTGCCGTTGGGATCATTGGCAAGGCAATGACGACCCGTCTTGTCGTGACTTCCCATCCCTTTAACCGTCGCATCATTTTGCGCCACATGGAAATCTATCATCCATGGACGCAGCGCATCAGTCATGGTTTTCATGGCTGCATCAAGGACACTCTTGTCCTTCCAATCATACCCTTCTGGCAGCAGGCGTGCTTCGGGAGCATTGTAGCCAAGCGTGTAGAGGAGCGTATGAGCCATATCAGCCTGAAAACCGATTGTTTTCGGGCGGTCAACGGATTCCAGCGTTGCGACCATCGCCTTCCACGAATGCATGCCGCCCCAGCAAATTTCACCTTCCGCAGCCAACCGCTCGCCAAATCCCTCAGCCACATCGCATGCCTCGCGCCATGTCTGCGCGATCAGTTTAGTGTTGTTGATCGGGTCTTTGTCAAAGTCGGCAGGACTACCTGCTGAATCAATGCGGATGATGCCATAATCCCGCACACCCAAATCACGAAGCCTGCCCATGATCCGGCAAGCCTTCCTGATCACTTCAACAAATTGCTTGCGCTGATCTGCGGACCCGAATGCCGGGTTTCCCCATATGGGCGCGACGGCGGAGCCTATTTTCAGATTGTGTTTTTGAACCTTGTCGGCTAGCGCCTTGATCTCATCATCGGACGCATCGATGGATGTGTGAGGATCGATAAGGAATATATCTATGCCATCAAATTTTACGCCATCCACCTCTGCGTTGACAGTGAGGTCGATCATTGTATCGAGGCTGATCGCAGGCTCAGAGTCAGGTCCTTTCCCAACCAGACCCGGCCACATCGCATTATGAAGTTTCGGAAAATTGGCTTGCGCGCTCATGTCTCCACCCTGACAGCTCCCGATAATTCGATAAGGTAAACTCAATTTTTCCTTGATGTCCAGAACTATTATATTAGTATCACAGCCATGTCTTTTGAACTGACAAACACGCAACTTGATCGCCGCTACTCACTGCGGGAGCAGATCTATTCGATAATCAGGACTTTGATTTTGACTGGTGCGATCAGGCCCGGTGAGACCATCGACGAGAAGGACATTGCAGCGCAATTATCAGTTTCGCGCACCCCGGTTCGTGAGGCAGTAAAGAAATTGAGCGATGAACATCTGGTTGAAGTCGTCGCCCAATCGGCAACCCGCGCCGCTCGAATTGATCGTCATGAAATCGAAGAATCCTATCTGATCAGACGGGCGCTAGAAGTGGAAAGCGCTTCTCAGGCAGCCACCCGGATGACGCAGCAACACGCGGACAAGTTGTCTGACATATTGCATAACCATGCCCGAGCAATTAAGCGCCGCCAATTTGTTGAAGCAATCAAGGCAGATGACGAGTTCCATTCCACGATTGCCATGATCAGCAATTTGCCGCGCCTTTGGAAGACCATCGAGATCTCGAAAGCGCAGATTGACCGTTGTCGGCACATGATGCTGCCGCGTGCTGGACAGGCGGAAGCCACACTCGACCAGCATCGCGAAATCATCCGCGCGCTAAATAGCGGCGACTCGGATCGTGCAGGCATTGCGATGCGAACCCATCTGGATTCCGCCTACAGAAGCGCGGTGGCAGTCCTCGATGCTTCAGCTCCGGCCGATGCCGATGCGTGAGACATTCGAATTTGAACCGGTATCAACGACCGCCAAGAATGTGACCATAGTATTCAAGCATTTGATGTTTGGCCCAACAGGCTTCTGCCCGTATACCCGCCAGCAAAGAATGGTAACCCGGGGAATTGGGCGATGAGTTCAAGCGCAATGGAAGGCACAATTCGCCTCCACCAAAAAGACAATGTGATCGTGCTGACAAGGGCTTTTCCGGCAGGTTCCAAGCCTGCTGGCCTTGGCTCCGCTTTAGCCCGCAACACACCGTCGGGCCACAAGATCGCAACGTCTGATATTCCATCCGGTTCAGCGGTCATCAAGTTCGGCCAGATTATTGGTTATGCGTCTGACCACATCTCAGCAGGTGACCATATCCATACCCACAATTGCTCGATGGGCGCACACGATCAGAACTACAAAATCGGCGAGGATTACGAACCGGTTGACTATCTTCCCAAGGAAGAATGTCCGACGTTCATGGGCTACCGCCGCGCAGACGGTGGTGCAGGTACACGCAATTACATAGCACTTTGCGCAACCGTGAACTGCTCTGCAACTGTGGTCCGCCATATTGCCGACCACTGCAACAGGTCCGGCTTGCTTGATGACTATCCGAATGTGGATGGCGTGATCGCGCTGGCACACGGCACAGGCTGCGGCATCGCGGCATCTGGCGAAGGCTATGACGCGCTCCAACGTGTCTTATGGGGCCACGCGACCCACCCGAATGTCGGTGCTGCGATCTTCATCGGCCTTGGTTGCGAAGTCATGCAAATCGGCCGGATGCGGGCGATGTTCGGCTCTTCCGGACAGGAGCGGTTTCACGGATTGACCATTCAGGAAGCCGGCGGCACACGCAAAACCATTGCAGCCGGCATCGAAACAATCAAAGCGCTTTTGCCATCCGTCAACGATGTGGAACGTGTGGAAATTCCGATCAGCGAATTGACACTCGGCTTGCAGTGTGGCGGTTCCGACGGATTTTCAGGCATCACCGCAAACCCGGCACTTGGAGCCATGACAGATCTTTTGGTTCGCCACGGCGGCACTGCACTTTTGTCCGAGACACCGGAAATCTACGGTGCGGAACAGCTGCTCGTGCGCCGCGCTGCGTCACAAGAAGTCGGAGAAAAATTGATCGAGCGAATTCGCTGGTGGGAAAACTATACGGCAATCAACGGCGGGTCGATGGACAACAATCCCTCCCCCGGTAACAAGGCAGGCGGCTTGACGACAATCCTTGAAAAGTCGCTCGGCGCAGCGGCCAAGGGCGGAACAATGGCGCTGGCTGATGTGTTGCGATATGGCGAAAAGGTCAAAACGCGCGGCTTTGTTTTCATGGACTCACCCGGCTACGATCCTGTTTCTGCCACTGGCCAGATTGCCTCGGGATCACAGCTTGTCGTGTTCACGACCGGTCGTGGGTCTGCCTTCGGCTCAAAGCCTGCGCCTACCATCAAACTCGCCACCAACTCGGCAATGTACCGCGTTCTGGATGAGGATATGGACATCAACTGCGGCGACATTATTGATGGCGGCGTGTCCATTATGGCCAAGGGCAAAGACATACTTGCCGAAGTGATCGCCGTTGCTTCCGGCAAGAAAAGCAAGAGCGAGGCACTTGGCCTTGGCGACAATGAGTTCGTGCCATGGCAAATCGGCGCAACGATGTAATTGTTGGAATTCAGCGCCGGTAAAATGCCAGCGCTGTTTCGCCAAATACCTTGGCCTTGTCACCAGCGGCCAGCCCGGCGCACAATTGTTGTGCCGCCAGATGCCAATCGGCGTAGCCAGATTGCAAAAGGCAAACCGGCCAATCAGAACCCCACATCACGCGATCAGCCCCAAATTCATTCAGCACATGCTTGGCATATGGCCGCAATTTGTCGACCGTCCAACCGTCTTGCGTTTCTGTGACCAGACCGGAGAGCTTGCAATAAGCATCAGTCTCCTGCGCGATCCGGCTCATTCCTGCTGCCCAAAAGTCAAACCCAACATCTTTTATCCCCGCTCCTCCGATCTGCGGCTTCATGCAATGATCAACAACAACGCGCAAATTCGGATAGCGTTTGAAAACGGTCAGGAAGTTTTCCATATGGCGCGGGAAGCCAAGGGCGTCGAATGTCAGGTCAAGATCAACCAGCGCATCAAACGCCCACTGAATATCATCGCGTAGCATCCAGTTCTCATCAGCGATATCCTGGATCATTGGCCGGACTCCGACAAATTTCGGGTGTCTTTTCAGCCGCTGCAATTGCCGCAAATGATCATTGTTTTCAAAATCAATCCACCCGACTACGGCCACTACTGAAGGGGTCGCGTCGGCCATACCAAGCAAATACTCTGTCTCTTCAATGCTCTGCGCCGCTTGCACCAGAATTGTCTTCGATATTCCCAAAGTTTCAATAATCGGCATTAGGTCATGTGGACCATAGGTATGCGTTAATACCGGGTGGTCGAGCGGCATCCAGTGATAATCGCCGCGGGCCGGATTCCAGAAATGATGATGGGCGTCGACTTTCACCACAAACTTGCTCCTCGCCCTTTCAAGGCGTCGGCGCATCCTCGCGGATGAGCTTTTCGTGTTTCAACTCCAGCCAAAGCTCTGCCGGAATCTTGACATTCAAAATCTCTCGATTCTGGATCACTTCGGCAACACTTTGACCGCCTGGGATGACTGAAACGACGCTGGGATGATAAAGCGGAAACTGCAATGCCGCGCTGATCATCGCCACACCATGCTTTTCACAAACTTCATGAATGCGTGCCACCCGCTGGAGTACATCCGCAGGCGCTTCCGAATAATTATAGAAGGCACCCGCTTTCGGACCGGATGCCAAAATGCCGGAATTGTAAGGACCGCCTAAAATAATCCCTATGCCACGCTTCTGGCATAGCGGGAGAAAACTTTCCAACGATTCCTGCTCCAAAAGCGTGTAGCGCCCGGCAAGGAGGAACAGGTCAAAATCGCCCCGCACGGCAAGTGTTTGACAGACCTGCCATTCGTTGACGCCAGCACCGAACGCCTTGATCACGCCTTGGTCACGGAGCGAAAGCATTGCGTAATAACCCGAACGCATAAACTCCTCTATCCGCTGATCAGAAGCAATCTTGTTGCCATGCGTGAATATGCACAGGTCATGCACCAACAAGATATCAACCCGATCGAGCCCAAGCCTTTCCAGCGAGGCTTCGAACGAGCGCATCACGCCATCATAGGAATAGTCGAACACTTCCCGGCGTGTCGGCGTATCGAAGAATTTTCCGATGCCCGTCCGCTCTTCAGGCTTGCAAACTTCAAGCAGTCGACCGGCCTTTGTTGTTACCACGTAATCATCGCGTTTCTTGCTGCGCAGGAAACCGTTCAGTCGCGTTTCAGCCAACCCAAGACCGTAAAGCGGCGCCGTATCAAAGTAGCGACAGCCCGTGTTCCACGCGGCCTCCAGCACAGCATGAGCGTCGTCGTCAGAAACTGCCTTGTAGAGATTACCAAGCGGCGCTGTGCCGAAGCCAAGTTCGGTAAAATCAATTCCGCCATTCCCGATCCGGTCAAACCGCCTGCGCTTCAATCCAATTTCCTCCAACAGTAACTGTTATATCAGCATGGAAATCAGGTGCTTGTCCAGATTCATATCAATATTCGAACGGCTTTTCTTGTCTTCGATTTGACTATTCGATACTAAAATTGAGCGCGCCGGATGGCTTTGCGACTGTTCAACCCGCTTTCACCGGTAGTCGGCTTTCAAGCCGTTTGAAGGCCCAGACAATAATCCCTGTGAGCACCAGATAGACCAAAGCAAGCAGCAGCAGTGGCTCATAAACCAGCAACGTATCCTGCCGGACTTTGGAGGACACCGAGTAAATATCAAGCATGGTAATCGTCGCGACCAGCGGCGTGGCTTTCAATTGCAGCACGGTTTCCCCGCCAAGTGTCGGTAAGGCGCGCTGGACTGCTTGCGGCAGCCAAATGCGCCAGAACAGTTTCGATGGTGACATGCCGAACGCGCGTCCAGCTTCAAGCTGACCACGCGGTGTCCCGGCAAAAGCGCCGCGCATCACTTCGGCTTCATAGCCTGCAAATGAAAGTGTCAGCGCCAACAATCCGTAGGGCCATGCCTGACGCAAAAACGGCCACATCCATGAATCACGAAGCCACGGAATCTGGGGAAAGAGTGAACCCAAACCATAGTAAAGCAACCATAATTGCAGCAGCAGCGGCGTGCCGCGGATGAGGGTACAAAACAGCTTGGCGGGCCAAGACAACCACCGCGGTCCAGTGACTTGGACAAGTCCGATAGGAATGGCCAGCGCAAAGCCAAAGGTAACACTTAAGACGAGCACCCAGATCGTTCGCCAGATGCCCTGTACCGCCAGCCAGCCGTAATCCGGCAGCCAATCCCATCGCATTTTCGTTATTGCGTAAAACGCAAACATTCCGAGAAAAAAGAGAAACAGAACCCGATGCGCAGAGCGCCAACTGATTGCATCGGTACCGTTTGGCGCTCCCATCAGGCCACCTTTGGCAGTCCACGCGCAGCGCGGATTTCGATGCGGGACAACACGAGATTCGATAAGAGTGTCACGGTGAGGTAGAGTGCACCAGCAGCCATGAAAAAGGTGAAGTAGGCCTTCGTCGTTCCTGCTGCCTGCCGCGTTTCCAGTGTAAGTTCATTGAAACCGACCACGGCCAAGAGCGCTGTATCCTTTGTAACGACCAACCACAAATTCGAAAGGCCGGGCAGCGCATAAGGCAGCATTCCCGGAAGTGTGATGCGACGCAACGTTTGCCACGGTGACATGCCATAGGCTTTGGCAGCTTCAATTTGACCAGGCGGCAACGACAAAATTGCACCGCGTAAAACTTCGGTGTGATATGCTCCCTGAACGATACCAAGCACCCCGATGCCTGCGGCTAGACCGCTGATGTCAATCGGCTCACGGCCGAACGAGGCCAAAATGTCATTGATAAGACTTGTCCCGGAATAATAGAGCAGGAGGATTAAAACGAGTTCGGGAACCGCACGAACGATTGTCGTATAAGTTTCCGCAATATCGCGTGCGACAGGTCCGCCGTAGAGCTTGGCAGAGGCGCCAAGTGTGCCGAGTACGAGTCCGATTGCGTAAGCCCCAACGGCAATTTCGAGGGAATGTGCAAGCCCGCGCAGTAGATTGCCGCCCCAGCCGGGTGGCCAGGGCGACAAAAGTTCCAGCGTGCCAAGCGCCAGCATAGGCTGCAAGACACTTGCCATCATGCTCATCGGCGTGTGGCCTTATGAGTGACCAAATAAGGCAAGTTGATCAGCTGCCAAACATGTCAAAATCGAAGTACTTCTTCGAAATTTCGTCGTATTTCCCGCTTTTTCGAACGGCGTCGATTGCTGCGTTGAATTTGTCTTTCAAGGCCGTATCTTCCATGCGAAGTCCAACCCCAACGCCCGCTCCGAGTATCGCAGGATCATCAACAACGTCACCCTTTGATTCACAGCATGCCTTGCCGGTATCGGACTTCAGGAAATCACCCAGCGCAATCGAATCCGCTTGTACGGCGTCGATACGCCCAGCCGCAAGATCCTGATTTGCCTCATCTTGTGTCTGATATTCCTTAACCTCAGCTGCAACCGGCCCAAAGTATTTCTTGGCATAATCAGCATGCACCGTAGATACCTGCACACCAAGGATCTTGCCTTTCAACCCTTCAGGTGTCGCATCAAACGCTGTGCCCTTCGCGCCTATAATCCCGGTTGGCGTGTTATAATATTTGTTTGAAAAAGCGATGGTTTTCATCCGCTCCTCCGTGATCGACATCGAAGCCATGATCGCATCAATCTTTTTGGCGGTCAGCGCTGGAATAATGCCATCCCAGGCCACAGGCGTGACTTCACATTCCAGCTTTGCTTCCGCACAGACCGCACCTATAATTTCCACTTCCCAGCCGACCCATTTGCCGGATGCGTCCGGCGATGCGAATGGCGGATATGGTTCTGCCGCAATGCCGACTTTCACTGTTTCTGCTTGCGCCATGGCAACAAACGACGTTGCTGCAAACAGTGCCGCAATCACAAATTTCAGACCTGATTTCATTCCAGTAGCTCCCACTTGATTGTTGATTTTCACGAAACAGTTTTCAGGAATTGCCTGAGCCGTTCCGATTTCGGATTTCCGAACAGCGCGGATGGGTGGCCCTCCTCTTCAATCAAGCCGTTGGCCAGAAAGATCACATGACTTGAGACTTCGCGGGCAAATTTCATTTCATGGGTGACGAGGATCATTGTCCGACCTTCGTCTGCCAGATCGCGGATGACTTTCAGAACTTCGCCGACCAATTCTGGGTCCAGCGCCGATGTCGGCTCATCAAAAAGCATTACTTTTGGATCGATCGCCAAAGCCCGCGCAATTGCGCCGCGTTGCTGCTGCCCGCCAGACATGAAGGCCGGATAAACATCGCGCTTTTCCCACAATCCGACACGCTTCAGCAGTTCTTCAGCCTTTGCATGTGCGGCATCCTTCGATTGGCCGAGCACATGCACAGGCACTTCCATTACATTCTGAATAAGCGTCATGTGCTGCCAGAGATTGAAACTCTGGAAAACCATGCCAAGAGATGAGCGTATGCGCTCCAGTTGGCGCCGATCAGACGGCACCGAGCCACCTTTGCCATCCGGCTTCATCTTTACCGGTTCTCCGCCGATGGCAATGGAACCGGAC
>JANMEX010000306.1:0-6502 GCA_031377485.1 Phyllobacteriaceae bacterium | reverse complement strand
CACCGACAAGGTCCATTTGAGAACGTTCGTGTGGCCGGAATACCATCACAACCGGAAACTTCACCCAAACCGTATCGCTCTCATAAAGCTCATACTCAATCTCCGCCTCCGCCAGCGCGGTGCGTTCGACCACCGACCACATCACCGGCTTCGACCCGCGATAGAGCTGCCCCGTCATGGCAAACTTCATCAACTCGCCCGCGATCTTCGCTTCGGCGCGGTAGTTCATGGTCAGGTACGGGTCCTTGAAATCGCCGATCACGCCGAGGCGCTGGAATTCGTCCGACTGGACGCCAACCCAGTGCGTCGCAAACTCGCGGCATTCCTTGCGGAATTCGTTGATTTCGATTTCGTCCTTGTTCTTGCCCTTGGCGCGGTACTGTTCCTCGATCTTCCATTCGATCGGCAAGCCGTGGCAGTCCCAGCCGGGCACATAATTCGCGTCATACCCGCGCATCTGGAACGAGCGGGTGATCACGTCTTTCAGAATTTTGTTCAGCGCATGGCCGATGTGCAGATTGCCGTTGGCATACGGAGGACCATCGTGCAGCACGTATTTCTCTCTGCCCGCCGCGCTTTCGCGCAGCCGTTTGTAGAGGTCCATCTGATGCCATTTGGCAATGATCTTCGGCTCCGCCTCAGGCAGCCCGGCGCGCATCGGAAAGCTGGTTTGCGGCAGATAGAGCGTGGTTGAATAGTCAATCGTTTCGGACATGGTCTGTTCCATTGGGCCACGCAGAGCCGCGTGGCAAATCAGGGTTCTCTATTGGAAAATTTTGGCCGCGAAAGCAACCAGAGACCGGCCTCAAGCGCGGGAGCGCGAAGCCGGGGCGGTAATTCGTATCAGGGTGCTCAAGAACATGCGCGTTCTTTAGCGGAAGACGATTAAGGAATAAAGGCTGATTGCAGTTTGTGCCATTTGCGCATCTATGCACGGGCAAGTGGCGAGACTAGGGAGTTCAATCATGTCGGCAGCATACGCAATGGCACGGCCAGTCGTGATGTCAAACGAAGTTGATAACTTGCTTCAAAGTGGGTTTTCCAGTGAGGAGCTTTACAAAATAATTGCCCCAAGACGCACCTTGGCGCGCCGCAAAGCAGCCAATGAGCCACTTTCAACGGGTGAAGCCGACCGTGTATTTCGCTTGAAGAGCTTTTCTGAGGATACCGAGCGCGTGTTTGGCGATCCGGAGAAATCGCATCGCTGGATGCGCAAGCCGTGCCGCGCGCTTGACGGGGCCGTGCCGATAGAATTGCTGCAGACAGAACAAGGCGCTTTCATACTGAGAGAAGAACTGGCACGCATTCGTTACGGCATGTTTGTCTGACGATGCGGATCTGGCGAATATCGGAATTCGCTGATCTATCTGGCGAGGGCGGCATCGAAGCACCAGGACCTTGGAACGAAAAAGGTGTTCCAATTGTCTACTGCACAGATCCTCCTTCTACCGCGTTTTTAGAAATTATCGTGCATTTTGACGCTGCTGAACTGCCTCGAACATATCAATTGCTGGCTATCGATGCAGTCGGTGACATTGATATTCATCAGCAAGAAATGCCCCGCGACTGGCAGAACAATACAGTTGCGACACGATCAATATGGGGGGAATTCGTCGCTCTGGGCGCCGCGCCCCTCCTGCGGGTCCCCTCCGTCATCTTGCCGCAAGCGTTCAACTATCTATTGAATCCGAACCACCCCGACGCCGCCAAACTCACCATTTCCCAAATTTGGCGCTACCCGTTCGACAGCCGCCTGCTCATGTGAAGCACAAGGTCAAATCCAGATCCGACAGCGGCTTCACGCCTGACAGCAGCGCCCGCGCTTCCGCTTCATCCTGCCTCATCTGCACCATCAGCGGATCCAGCCCGTCAAACTTCATTTCGCCGCGCAGGTAGCCGAAGAAAGCCACATCACACATCTGTCCGTAGAGGTTGCCGTCAAAATCAAATACAAAGGTTTCCAGAAGCGGCGCGCCATCCGCATCGACTGTCGGGCGGCGGCCGAAGGAGGCAACGCCGTCTTTCAGCGTCCCGTCAGCCATCCGGAAACGGACGGCGTAAATGCCATGTGCCAGCCGGTTCTCCACTGCAAGTTCCATGTTGGCCGTCGGGAAGCCAAGGGTGCGGCCAAGCTGTTTGCCGGATATGACCGGCGCGGAAACTGTGTAGCGATAGCCAAGCAGTCCGGCTGCCTGCGCAACATCGCCTTCGGCAAGGCAATCGCGGATGCGGCTGGAGGAGACAACCGTGGCACCCTCGTCGCGAAAGGCATCGACCAGTGTCACATCAAAACCGAGGCGCTTGCCTGCGTCCATCAAGAAGGCCGGTCCGCCCTGCCTTCCCTTGCCGAAATGGAAGTCAAAGCCGGTGACAACATGTGCGGCCTTCAGACCGGACATCAGCACCGTGTCGATAAATTCGTCCGCCGTATGACCGGCGAAAGTACGGGAGAAATCCTGCTCTGCGACTGCATCAAAGCCCAATGCCGCCAACAGGCGCGCCTTGACTTGCGCGGGTGTCAGGCGAAAGACCGGGTTATCCGGCGCAAAGACTGTGCGCGGATGCGGCTCAAAGGTCAGCACCAGCGCCGGCTTGCCGGAAGCCTTGGCTATTTCAAGTGCCCGGTCGAGAACGGCGCGGTGGCCACGGTGGACGCCGTCGAAATTGCCGATTGCGACAACGCCGCCTTCTAGCCGTTCCGGCAGGCTGACCAGATCATTGAAACGGAAAACACCCGGCATGTCGTTCAAACCAGCCAGGGCATGACGGCAACCGGCGCGACGCCGTGGCCGTTCAGCCATGCTTCAAGTCTGGCATTGTCCGGTTTGCCATGCACGCCATATTCCCTGGCATGGATGCCGGACGAAATGTAGAGAAGATCAAAGCCATTATTGATCGCGCCTTTGACGTCAGTCAGCAGGCCATCACCTACAGCAACGATACGGCTTTTATCGACCGGTGCACCCGCCAAAATCTCCGCTTCTTTCATCGCCGCCTCATAGATCGGGGCGTGCGGCTTTCCGGCCACAAGCGTGCGTCCGCCAAGCAGTCCATACGCGCGGGCAATTGCCCCCGCGCACCAGATCATCCGGTCGCCGCGCTCGACTACAATGTCGGGGTTGGCGCAGATCATCGGCAGATTGCGCGAACGCAAACGCTGTAAAAGGTCGGCGTAGTCATCCGGCGTTTCCACCTCATCGTCGAACAGGCCGGTGCAGACGATGGCCTGCGCTTCCTGCTCTTCGACAAGTTCCGCGTGCGTTCCGTCATAAAGGGTCAGATCGCGCTCGCCGCCAATGTGAAACACGCGACGCGGTGCCTCGTTGATCAGTATGCGCGTGACATCACCGGACGTGACGACAGCGTCGTAGGCCTCTGAAGGCACGCCAAGCGCTCCCAACTGCAAGATCACGCCGTCGCGCGGGCGCGGTGAATTGGTGATCAGTATCACGTGCTTTCCAGCATCCCTGGCGCGGGTCAATGCGGCTGCGGCGGCGGGAAATGCGCGCTCACCATTGTGCACGACGCCCCAGACATCAGACAGGATCACGTCATAACGATCCGACAGATCATCCAGTTTGCTGATGACATTCATGGTGTGCCCGGCTCCGCATCTTTTTCAGCGCTCCGATTAACCGAACGCCGTCACCATGTCACCAGCTTTTACCTATGCACGCTTTGGCCTGAATACATGATGCCTGGTTCACAAGAAAAAGGCGCGGATGTTGCCATCCGCGCCTCTTAAGAATGTTTATAACCCGATATCAGCCAACAAAGCGAAGGTTGGAGAGCTCGTCCTTGATCTGCTTGAACGTGTCGTCAAGCGTCGTGCAGGAGCCATCCGACACAGTACGGGTACAAGCGTTCCAGAACATCTTTTCCTTGGCGCCTGTGGTCGTCTTGCGTGTCCGGGAGTCTCCCGAGCATGCCTTCAGCGCCGTGATCATCTCGTTTTCCGCAGCAACCGTCTTGTTCAGATCCAGTGCGACCGTCATCAACAGAATTCTGTCTGTTGCTTTGATGTTGGTGCAAAGTTCGCCCATCTGGGTGATCATCGCTGTCGAATAGTTACCCGTCGTCTGCGCCAACGATGTGCCTTGGAAGATACGGGCCTTGTTTGATGTCGTGGTTTGAGTTCCCGGCGCAGTGTTGTTCGGTATGCCCTGGTTGTTGGCCCAGCCAGTGTAACCGTAAGCCGCATAGGTCGATACAGTGGCTGCATAGTCGGAGTTCGAATTCATCGCGGCATAGGTGTTGGCACCGTCAGTGAACACGATGATGACCTTGTCCACCGCGCGGTTGGTGTCCGCCACACCTTCCGTGAAAGGCTCGGCCTTGGAAATGCTGCGCCATCCCCATGCAAGGCCTTCGGTCACATTGGTATTTCCGGTTGGCTGCATTGCATCCAGTGCCGCCTGAACAGTTGCCTGCGTGTTCGTCAAAGGCGTGATCGGCGGAATGGTGCAGCTGTAGTTCACACCCGTTGCGTCCTTGAAATAGTGCCACTGGCCCTTGCGAACATTGGAGCTGCTGGTCGACGAGGCGCTTGAAGTCGAGCCCAGGAGATATGGTGTTTCATTGTAGTATTTTGTCGCGTCAGCCTGACGGTTGCGTCCAGTTGATATCTTCCAGGCTGTCGTTGCAGAACCAGCAGACGTGTAGTTCGGTGTTGTATCAGTTATCGTACGGCTGGCCGTCGTGACTGTATCCGGCCACCAATCATTGATTGCGCCGGAATCATTGACCGTCGAGCCGGATGTGGTGGAGCTGGAGGTCAGGCCGTAGCGGGTGTTGTTATACTCATCGAGCGCCAGCATCGGGACAAAGAATGTGCCCGGAGCCGACGTTGTCGGATCAGCATCGTTCAAATTATATGGGTATGGCCGCGCTTCAACGCAGCCTTTCCAGACATACTTTTCCACCAGTGCGGCATCTGTCGTTGCCATCTGTGTTGCCAACGTGGCGCGGTCAGCAGACTTGCTCGGATAGAGATAAGTGATTGTACCCGTGCGGTCTTTTACAGCGCAGTTTGCATCCGTCGCGCTGCCTGCGGTCGTGCCGGAACCTGTTTTCCAAACCTTGCAGCTCGAGGCGATCGCCGCCGTGCTTTCCGTACCGCCGTTGGCAAACTTCAGGTTGTCCAGGATTGTAAAGCGCGTCAAAGGCTTTCCTGAAGCGTCAAGCTTGGCGTTGTTGGCGCCGATTGATTTCCATGGCGTTTCTGCCGCGCCCATCGTGCCCCAATTCAGGTTTTCATGATGAATTGGCGAAATGCCGTTCTGGTCCATCCAGGTTGCTGTCTTCTTGTCCGGACCGACATTGACCGAAGCCGAGAAGGGAATGACCGAGAATTTGACGGCGTCGGAAGAATTGGTGATCTTGAAACCTTCGGTGAAAAGATCGGCAACCAGTTTCTTTGACGCTGTTTTCAACAGCGACATGCGCGTTCCACCTGAAAGCGTGCTGTCGGACATCGAACCGGAATTGTCCATAACCAGAGCGATTTCGCCGACGTTCTTCATGCGCATGGTCGATTCTTCGAGCAGAACCACGTATTTCGACGACGGTGTGTGAGTGAGGCCGGCCAGAAGCGGGCCGAAGATCGTCTTGTAGGTCAGCTTGCCTTCGCAGCGCAGCACGCGTTCGGTGTTCCCGACCGCATTCGGCAAAGTGACCGACATTGATTTTTCCGCGATAAACGAACCGTCGGATGAGAAATTGCCACTGAAAAAGTCCTGTCCGGCCGCATAGACCTGCGCATCGGTGTAGTCACCGGACAGATACATCTTGGCGACTGGCACACATGCCGCATCGGCAGCATCGCGCAACTCGGATTTCAAACGCGTAACGTTTGCATAATCGACGGAAAGGCCAACTGCGCCGAAAATCGGGACGACTGCCAAAGCGAAAATCGCCGCGTAGTTGCCGTCTTCATTTCTGAAAAAATCACGAATTTTTTTCATGTGCCAACCCTGCCTCAAACGCCCCGTTTCTGATCTGAACGAGGTCTATCCGGCGGAACCTAACAAAAACGAATTACCAATCTGGAAAATCTCACGGTGCAAATTCGGTTAATGGCAACCGGCTTTTTGTAATGATGTTAAACCCACGCGACCAATTTCAACTTCGGGAATTTTTGGAAAATGACTCGAAATTCTTGACAAGCCGTCAAGCTATCCCTATCTCGCGCTCAGCTGGCACTCACCATTGGCGAGTGCTAACGCTGCCGGAGATCCGGTTTTCAAATTTAGTACAATCAAAGGGTTTGCAACAATGGCCAAATTGAACTTCCGCCCGCTGCACGACCGCGTCGTCGTTCGCCGCGTTGAATCAGAAGCAAAGTCCGCCGGCGGCATCATCATTCCGGACACCGCCAAGGAAAAGCCGCAGGAAGGCGAAGTCCTCGCGATTGGCTCCGGCGTTCGTGACGATGCCGGCGGACTTTGCTTCTGATTCAACGCGGCGAACGACGACGCGGTCGTGCAGCGGGCGGAAGTTCAAT
>JANMEX010000272.1:0-2817 GCA_031377485.1 Phyllobacteriaceae bacterium | reverse complement strand
AATATTTCACGACCGAAAGTACAATATCAGAAAGTACGTCGAGTATACAAACTATGATTGCTTTTGGAGGGGGCTTATAACGCGGTAAGTATCCGCAAGCCTGTGCTTGCTTCCCTTCGAGTCAACAAGGGAGGAATTTCTATGCCATTACTTACAGCGTTAGCAATGTCGATTGGCTTGCTTGGAGGCATTGCCACGTGGCTCTTTACCGGGCCGCTCGGCGCGACTGGTTTGCAGATCTGGGCTGCCTTCATCGGCTGGGCAGCATTCTATCATTCTGGCGGCGGATCTGCCGCTCTTAAAACCAACATACCGGCTCATATCTTTGGTGCATTGATCGGTCTGTTGGCACTCATTGGCACAACGACATTTGCAGGTGCACTTGGCGTACCCGTTGCCGCCGGCATATGTGTCGGGATTGGCGCTGCAGTGATAGTGCTTGCGGCAAACATACCAGCCCTTGGATCCATTCCATCGTCTGTCTACGGCTTTGCCGCCTGTGCCGGGTATGCCCTTCTGGCAGGAAAGCTCGGGACTTTGACGTCGGTTTCCATTGTAGACAATCCATGGCTGAACGCTTCTGCGTCGATGATAATCGGCGCATTGTTTGGTTTTGTAAGTCAGAAAATAGGTGTTGGACTGGCAAAGCAATCCTAAAGCTTTTCCAGGTTTGACGGAAAATCAAAGGTTTGAGGAAAAAAGCACGATAGCCCCGTAATCAAACGCGAACCGCCCGATTTTCCATCGGGCGGCCTTTTTCTTTTGTGGTGTCAAACGCGGATCAGACGTCCCGAAAAATCTTCCAGCAAGATTGCTTTTGCGTTTCCGTCATGAATGAGCCGCTCTGCGAGCTGGCTTCCCTTGGCCAATATGACTGCGGTTGATAGCGCATCAGCAATGGCAGCATCGGTCGCAATGACGGTCGCACTTGCCCATTGTGGCGGGCTGTCGTTGAGCGGGTTCAAAATATGCGAAGTGCCATCAGCAAAATTGAAGCCATTTGCACTTGAGGTCGCAATTGAAGCGTTGCGTATCTCCTCAGTCGCGATCACTCCATCATTTGCCGCCCCAATTCCGATATGTGCCCATTGATTGCCCGCGCGAAACTCGCCGATGTTTACAAGCACTCTGGAAAATCCATGCTCGAATAGGACATCGCTCACTTTGTCAGTGGCAAACCCTTGCGCGATACCGTTCAAGGTTATCGCCATTCCAGCGCGCGTGAAACGGATTTGATTTTGAACAAATGAAACATGTTTCCACCCCACGGTCTCGCGCAAATCAGATGCAGGCTTTACTCGTCCCGACTTGACCGCGAATGCAGATTGCACTGTAGGATCAAACAGCCCGTCACTGATGCGATGGGCATGGTCTGCGATCATGATCAGGTCCATGAATTCTGAAGGGACCTCGCGATGTTGATCGTTGTTAAGTTGCGATATCTCGCTGTTCGGGTCATAAAGTGAAAAAAGTTGTTCCGTTCTCTTTATGGTGGTCCGCGCTTTATCCAATGCTGCCGCTGCTTGGCTTTCGTGCGTCCCATACAACGTAATGGACACATCGGCACCCATGGCCAAACCTTGCCATCGAATTTTGTGCCTTCCATACCCCACAAGACCACCCGTCGCCGCAACCGCTGTGATGGCAAGGAAACGACGCCTGTTCATCATGCCACAATCACCTGTTTTGCGGCGCTCAGTGAACGTCCTTTTGATGCCAGAACCAAAGGTACGCATTGTTTGACGTCATCATAAATACGCACGCAGTCGAGACATCCGAAACATTCATTATAGGCGATTGCACCGGTAGGCTTGATGGCCTTGTAGCTGCATTTGACTTTGCATAACTGGCATGGACTTCCGCATTCCTTGCGGCGTGCAATCCAGTCACGGCCGCGCAACAAACCGCCAATGGCCATGAATGCGCCAAGCGGGCAGAGGTATCGGCAAAATCCCTTGAACACGACCATGCCTGATATGAGCAGCCCGCCTGCATACGCGACATAATACCATTCCCGCACAAAATACGTCGTCACTGCTGTCTTGAAGGGTTCAACCTCGATCAGCTTGTCGTTAAAAGAAGGCGCATAGATTGCCGAGATTACCAATGCCGCCAAAATCAAATATTTCAAATTGACCAGAATTGCGTCGAGCGCGCGCGGCACCTCGTAGCGTGGCAATTTCAGCGCACGCCCAATGGTATCGGCAAATTCCTGCATGGCACCAAACGGGCAAAGCCATCCACAAAACAGACCGCGCCCCCACAGGAAAAACGAGACAATCACTCCAATCCAGATGAAAAGCGCAAATGAATCATAAAGCAGAAAGCTCATGTCAGAGCCATCAACCAAGCCGCGCACAACGCCCAGCGGCGTGACAATGGATAGCTGACCTTGTCCCCACCAGCCAATAAAACCGGTGACCACAGCTAGCAAGAAAAGGCGAATTGCCTTGTAGTGTTTCAAAGCTGCAAAGCGGTTGATCAAGGGGCCATTGGCAAGAAAAATTCCGGCCATGAGAGCAACCAATATCGCCAGGTCCGGGACGCGTTGTTTGATTGCTTGCAACCAGATCGGGTCTGGCCGCGCCTGTTTGTCGATGATGAAAAACCGGCTGTCGGTCTTGATTGTCGTTGTCAGATCCGCCGAACCTATCTCGGGTTGGAATGATCCGTGCTTGCGCAAAGCGCGAACGGTAAAATCCCAGTCAGCAGCCGGATTAAACCCCAGCCTGCGATCCGTTCGCAGGATCAACGATACGCCTGCGGGCACCCCTTCTTTCAATTCGATGGTCAAGTCAGCATCGCGCAAAGCCACTG
>JANMEX010000256.1:0-3092 GCA_031377485.1 Phyllobacteriaceae bacterium | reverse complement strand
GCCTTCGCGGGCATAGGCTTCCTCGCGCTTCGAGTGCGAGAACAGTTTGACGGTGGCGATGTTGGTATAGCTGTCAACAATGCGCCCGGTCATGGTCGAGCGCGCATCCGCCTGACGCTCGCCGACCTTGCGCAGTTTTGGAATAAAATAGCGCAGCAGGAAAATGTAGAGCAGCAGCCAGATGATCATCGGAATGGTCAAGCGCCAGTCCAAGGTCGCCATCAACACCAGCACGCCGATGAAATAGACGATCACATAGTTGAGGACATCGAGCACCTTCATCACGCATTCGCGCACGGCAAGCGCTGTCTGCATCATCTTGGTGGCGACGCGTCCGGCAAACTCGTCCTGATAAAAGCTCATCGACTGGTTGAGCAGATACCGGTGCACCAGCCAGCGAATGCGCATTGGATAATTGCCGAGCAGTGTCTGGTGCATGAAGAGCGAATGCAACAGCGATACGCCCGGCAGCGCAACCAGCACCACCAGCGATATCAGCGTCAGCCGCCAGCCCTCATTGGCAAGAAACGTCTCGCGTGACTGCGATGACAGCCAATCCACCACATTGCCCAAAAAGCCGAACAGCGTGACCTCAATGATGGCTATCAGCGATGTCAACACCGCCATAGCCGCAATCGCCGGCCACGCGCCGCGCGTATAATACAGACAAAATGCAACCAGCGTCTTTGGAGGCTCGTTGGGTTCTTCTGCCGGAAAGGAATCAAGCAGGCTTTCAAACCATTTGAACATGATCAGGGTTCCATCAATCGGCTGGCAATCACGACGGCCCCTGACTTCGGGTAGGCATCGGTGATGGTCAAGATAAGGCCTGCAAGGCTGGTGGCAAGCCACAGCCCGTGCGTTGCAAGAAGAAGAGCAAGCGAAAACCGGCTTGAAAGCCGCGATTCTATTCTCTCAGTATCAATATCGGGAAAATCCCGCTTAATAAAGTTGGCAGACATGACTTCAGTCTTTCGAACGATTGAAATTTCAATCGCGGTTCAAACCGGTCAGTCCATCAGATAGGGTCAGGGCCAAACAGGAACCGCGTCAGATGCTGCGCCAAAATCCGGCAGCACAGAGGCAACGGGTGTTGAAATGATTCATGGTTGACCTCCTTCTGGTTCGTGTTGAAGACAATCCGGTTCTTACGCCTCTTCAAAAAGTTTGAAAAGATACTGTGGCCGACAACATGGCCCTGCCTGCGACATTGCGTCCACATTGTTGCGCATTTGCAACGGCGGGTTTATCGAGAGCCCATGTCCATCAATCTGCGCATCGCCCTGTTCCAGCCCGATATCCCCGGAAACACCGGCACCATTATTCGCACTGCCGCATGTCTGGCCCTTGGTGTGGATATCATCGAGCCGGCAGGGTTTGATCTGTCAGACCGCGCCTTAAAGCGTTCCGGCATGGATTATGTCGAACAGGCGGCCATGACCCGCCATTTGAACTGGGACGCCTTTGATGCGTGGCGCAAATCAGAAGGGCGCCGTCTTGTCCTGGCATCAACCAAGGCCGCCATGCCCTACACCGGCTTTGTCTTCCGCGAAAATGATATCCTCCTGTTCGGGCGCGAGAGTTCAGGTGTCCCTGAGCATGTGCACTACCAAGCCGATGCCCGCGTGTTGATCGCGATGGCAGAAGGCCGCCGCTCGCTGAACCTTGCAGTTTCAGTTGGCATCATCGCCTGCGAGGCCATCCGCCAATTGCAAATCTTGCGTTGAACTTTGACGCTCACCCTTGGTTCTGAAAACAGTTTCCTGATAGGAACCATTTTCGAATCGGGCACACTGCAAGCTTGGGCATCAGATTCTTGGGGACTGAACTCATGGAAAAACCAAATCTGCCACAGAACCTGCCGGACAACATCGAAGACAAGATGTTGCGTGCCAAACAATGGTTTGAACAATTGCGCGACACACTCTGCGCATCGCTGGAAAAGCTTGAAGATGATCTTGCCGGACCTCTGTCCGAGCGCCCTGCGGGCCGATTCGAGCGCACCCCATGGCGACGCCCCGGCGGCACCGGTGGCGGTGGTACCATGTCGATCATGCATGGCCGGGTGTTTGAAAAAGCCGGCGTTCACACCTCAACCGTTCATGGCGAATTTTCCGAAGAATTCCGCAAGCAAATCCCCGGCGCTGACATCAACCCCGGCTTCTGGGCTTCCGGGATTTCACTGATCATCCATCCACAAAACCCGCATGTCCCGGCTGTCCACATGAACACCCGCATGGTGGTCACCTCAAGCCAATGGTTCGGCGGTGGCGCGGACCTGACGCCGGTGCTCGACCGGCGGCGGAGCCAGGATGATCCGGACACGCTTGCCTTTCACAAGTCGATGAAATTTGTCTGCGACCGCCACGCTGTCGCAGATCATCAGCGGTATAAAAATTGGTGCGACGAATATTTCTACCTGCCCCACCGCGATGAACCACGCGGCACCGGCGGAATTTTTTATGACTGGCTGCGCTCACCCGAAGCCAATGGCGGCTGGGAGGCTGACTTTGCCTTCACGCAAGATGTGGGACGCACGTTCAATGTCGTTTATCCGCATCTGGTCCGCAAGAATTTCAACAACAACTGGACCGTCGAAGACCGCGACGAACAGTTGATCCGCCGTGGCCGCTATGTCGAATTCAACCTTCTATACGATCGCGGGACAATCTTCGGCCTCAAGACCGGCGGCAATGTGGATTCGATCCTGTCGTCAATGCCGCCGACAGTCAGGTGGCCTTGAGGCGTTGAACGCACTTACGAATCCAGCAACTGCGCCTTGCTGAGTTCAAACCCGCTGGCGATCCATTTTTCTTCCAACTGCTTGAGCCGTCGTCCGACATCCGGTCCGGATTCAAGACCACCTGCCAGCATGTCCGCACCGCTCAGCGGGAACACCGGCTTCTGCCAGCTTTCCGCAAATGCCAGCTGCCGCAAAAGCGCCTCGACTGTTTTGGTCTCGCCCT
This sequence comes from Phyllobacteriaceae bacterium, assembly GCA_031377485.1. Classification (GTDB taxonomy): domain Bacteria; phylum Pseudomonadota; class Alphaproteobacteria; order Rhizobiales; family Rhizobiaceae; genus JANMEX01. The sequence continues at coordinate 126 of JANMEX010000256.1, read as the reverse complement.
TCTCACGCGCAGAGGCCACGGCCAGCCGGAGGCGGTCAAGCACGCCTTGCGGCTCACCCTTGTATAGTTCCAGAGCCAACATCTTGTCGGTGCGCGAAGGCTTTGCCTCGCCTGATTTCGCCCAAG
>JANMEX010000212.1:0-5665 GCA_031377485.1 Phyllobacteriaceae bacterium | reverse complement strand
CCTTGAAGTGCCCGCCAGAACCGGTCTTCACTTGGGTGGGTTCATGCAGTAACTGTCCGTCGAAGGTACGCACATCAATTGCGCGCGCTTTCAGTGATGTTTTGATCGCGCTATCAAGTGGTATTGCCGCCGGATCATAGCGCCGGTTCCAGAAAACATGGGAGGCGCCTGTCTCTAAAATGGCATCATCGAGAATTGCCGCTGTATCTCCGCTCTTCAACACAAGTGACGCACCAAGCGCCTGCAACTTTCCGTTAAGCGCGACCAGTGACTGGTGCAGCCACCATTGCTGTGCTGCGCCGTGGAACCGTACCGGGCTCAATGGGTCGCGGATATAAAGGCAAACAACCGGCAGCCCGGTTTCAGCGGCAGCATCAAGCGCGGCATTGTCAGACACACGCAAATCATTGCGGAACCAGACAATGACCGATCCCGTCTTGTGGCCATCCGGCATTCTGATTTTCCCCTGCAATGCATTTCACTGTTATTGGGGGCTTACGCACGCACCGTGCAAGCGGATTAAGATTTTGCACAAATTTTGGTTGCTGCACAAAGGGCTGCCCCTCGTGCCGGAAAAAAATCAACAATATAGAGAAAAATGGCTCCCCGGGCCGGATTCGAACCAGCGACCGATCGATTAACAGTCGATTGCTCTACCGCTGAGCTACCGAGGAACACAATGCGCGAACGCGTGGTGCCTATAGCAAAAGCCTTTCTCATTTGCCAAGCGCCAATTTCCATAAAAATGAGATCGGTTTGTGCTTTAATTAAAGTGAGCGAGACCCCAACTCAGGGGATTGTTCGTCCGGAGAACGATATTGAGCCACCAAAACACCGATAACGACCCGAAAACACGCCGCCCGCTGAAGATATTCGGGCGGGAGTTCCACATGCCACGCTCGCGCTTCGCCCGCGTGACAATCGGAATCCTTTTGGTTTTTTTCGGGTTTCTGGGATTTTTGCCAATTCTTGGCTTTTGGATGATTCCCCTCGGCCTTTTTGTCCTCAGCCAGGAATTCGGCTGGATACGTCGACTGCGTCGGCGATTGTCTGTGCGCTGGGGAAGGCGCAGGAAACCACGTTTGCCATGAATTGGGATTGAACCCGAAATAATCACGTAACCGTTATCGTCTGCGCTTGCCGCATTGAAATCGCTCTGTTAACAGGTCGCGGATTATTCGCGGGAAGCGAAGTGGCCTCGTGGCGGAGTGGTTACGCAGAGGACTGCAAATCCTTGCACCCCGGTTCGATTCCGGGCGAGGCCTCCAACTTCCTCCCGCGATAACGGCAGTGGCATTCGCGCCCGCCGTTTCGTTTGGATATAGTCGGGGAACAAGCCATGTCACATGCTGCTTTTGAGGCTCTGCGTGTCAAGATGGTCGATGGCCAGCTGCGCACAACCGATGTGACAAGCCACGCCATCCTCGACGCATTTCTGGCTGTCCCGCGTGAGCAGTTTGTTTCTGATGGCAAGAAAGATCTGGCGTACCTCGACGCCGATATTGATCTGGGCAATGGCCGCTTCCTGATGGAGCCTTCGCCACTCGCCAAGTTAATTCAACTCGGCGAAATCAAATCGACAGACACTGTTCTGGATATCGGCTGCGCCACCGGCTACGGCGCTGCGGTTCTCGGGCGTATTGCCGCCAAGGTCGTTGCCGTCGAAGAAGATGTATCACTGGCCGAAGCAGCAAAAGCAAACTTGGCCGCCATTGGTGCGCTAAATGTGGTGGTCAAAAATGGCGCGTTGAATTCCGGCGCAGCGTCCAGCGGTCCGTACCATTTGATCATTATTGAAGGTGCCGTTGATTCGGTTCCCGCTGCGCTTTTTGCCCAGCTTGTAGACGGCGGGCGATTGGTCGCTGTCGAAGGTGAAGGACTTTCTGCCGTCGCCAGTGTGCATGTCAAATCCGGAAAAACAGTGTCCGCGCGCCGCGGTTTCAACCTGTCAGTGAAGCAATTGCCCGGTTTCAGGGCCGATCCTGTGTTTGTTCTCTGACATGTCCTGCTGTTTGTCTCGTCGCGTGCTTTAGCCCGATTTGGCAGGAAACTTGCGAAATTACCAAACTGTAACCGAACAGCCCTAGACTTGGACCGCCTGTTCCGGCTATTTGTGCCGCGCAACAGACCTATTCACTGCCCATTTGGCAATGAGGGCTGGTGCATTGTTTTTTTGATGCCGAATGTCGCAAGGGGTAGGTAGTGTCCGAATTTCGCACGCATCTTTCAGCAGCTTTGATGGCAGCGACCGTTCTTGTCTCCATGTCCGGCAACGCGCTTGGCGAAACGCTTCAGGGCGCTTTGGCCAAGGCTTACAACAACAATTCCTCTTTGAATTCAGCCCGCGCCGGCGTGCGTGTCACCGATGAAGGTGTCGCAATTGCCAAATCAGGATACCGCCCGACTGTTTCGGGCAACGCGAACGGCTCCTACGTGTCGCAAGCCGGTACACAGCTTTCCACTGGCTCCTTCGGCATCACGATTTCCCAAAACCTGTTCGATGGGTTCCGCACAAAAAATAGTGTGCAATCTGCGGAGTCGCAAGTCTTCGCGGCGCGCGAGGGGCTGCGCAACACCGAGCAGAACATCTTGTTTGACGCGGTATCCGCCTACATGGACGTGATCCGTGATCGAAAAATTGCGGCCTTGCGCAAAAAGAATGTTGCCTTTCTCCTCGAGCAAGTTCGCTCTGCAAAGGCACGTTTTGAAGTGGGCGAGGGCACGCGAACCGATGTCGCGCAGGCAGATGCCGGTCGCGCCGGGGCATTGGCCCAACTGAATGCTGCCGAAGCCCAGGCCAAATCTAGTGCTGCGATTTATCGCAAGGTAATCGGCGATGATCCGAAAGACTTGAAAGCGGGCTCTCCGGCCTCAAAGCTGTTGCCACGTTCGTTGAACGATGCGCTGGCCGAGGCTGCGGGAAATCATCCGGCGATAAAGGCCAGCGAATTTGCTGTTGATGCCAATACCTTTGGCGTGAAAGTCGCCGAAGGTGCATTGTTGCCTACTCTAGGGATTGAAGCAGGTGTCAATCGCACAGGCAGGAATTATGGCGGTTCGGCAGGTGCTCTTGATTCGACCTATAATCAGGCGTCAGTCGGTTTCCAGCTCAACGTACCAATCTATCAGGGCGGCAAAGTTTCGGCCACGGTGCGCCAACAAAAAGAAAAACTTGGTCAGGCCCGCATTGACGTTGATGTCGCGCGCGACAGCGTCCGCGCAGCTGTAACCTCTGCGTGGACCCAGATGGAAGCGTCGCGCGTCGGCGTCTCCGCCAATCAGCAGGTGGTAGCCGCTGCCCAACTCGCCCTCGACGGCGTCATCGAAGAACGCAAAGTCGGCCAGCGGACAACATTGGACGTTCTCAACGCCCAAAGCGATGTGGTAACCGCTCAGCTTAATCTGGTAAGTGCCGAGCGTGATGTTGTTGTTGCCAGCTATGCAGTTCTGTCTGCAACCGGGCGCCTGACTGTTTCGCGCCTCGGTCTTGGTGTAAAAGTTCAAAAGCCGGAAGAGCATTACGAAGCCGTCAAGGACAAGTGGTTCGGCCTTCGCACGCCGGATGGGCGCTAAGACACGGTCCGAATCAAATCTGTTGACTGATGAATTGATTGCAAACGGCGGGATTCTCTCCCGCCGTTGTTCGTTCTAAAGTGCTGTTGATTCGGGCAAAACAATCCCGGCCAATCCAACAGCGCGGCAACAACAAAATGACACAGGCACAAACCGTATCCCGTGAACCGACCATGGAAGAAATTCTGGCTTCCATCCGGCGCATCATCGAGGATGGAAACACCAAGCTCCCGGATATTGAACCTGAGAATGATGAGCCCGTTGCTTTTGAGGCTGCCAGCGACATTGCGGAATTCTCCCGCGAGTTTGCCGAAGCTGATGTTTTCGCAAAACCTGTACAGGAAGCCGTTGTGCAAACAATCGAAGCAAAGCCCGACCCGATCCGATTCCCGACGTTCGATGAGATGGTTGCCGACCGCGATTTGGCGGTTTCCGCTCCAGAATCCGCCTCTATCGTCAACGTGCCATCGCCCATGGCCGAACTGCGCCCGATCATTTCGGAGGCCGCCGGGCGTCAAGTGGCGAAATCTTTCGAACATTTGTCAGTTGCGCTTTCAGAAGAGCGCAACACGTCTGTGGCGCAAATGACTGAAGAAATGGTCCGCCCGATGTTGCAGGATTGGCTCGACAACAATCTGCCAACACTGGTCGAGCGCTTGGTACGCGAAGAAATCGAACGCGTCTCGCGCGGAACAAGGTAAGCAAGGCTCATTCCGCCCCTTCATCTACCTGTTCGCGGCGTGCAAAACTGGCGCAGAAATTAAGTCCGTCTTCACCCTTGATGGCAGGGCAATCGCATTTGGATTTTGAACAACAGCGGTTCCGATTATCGTCACCCTCGGCCCGGCGGTTGAGGATAACGCACTGTCCGTTTTCCGGCGTTGAAAGCAAAACAAATGGCCCGCAAGTTGGCGGCACCGGAGAAATCTGCGCACTTCTATCCCCGGACTTGACACTTTCAACCCATTGAAATCCCACACTTCAGGATATTTTCCAGTCGAACTTATCCACCGCTCCAAGACTTGCCTCATAATTCCCGTGCTCTTTGCAAATGGGTGAGGAGCGTTTTTGCGTCAGCAAAACAAATTGGTCCAGTGGACCAATTTGAGTGACGCAAGGAGCAGGGTGTGTGGCGATGTCACATACTTACCAAAGTCATAGGCAGGACCACGCACCCTGTTTCCCAACCTCAATTCGTTGAGGGATCTTTGAAATGGCCAGACGGGAAACCGGGCGTAGCGCTTAAAAGTCATGTCCGTCATGAGTGCGAGCAATAGGACGCAATCGCGAAGCCACGCCAAATCATTGACTTGGCTCCCCCGTTCCGCTTTAGAGCAAGTCAATTCCTCCCCGCACATTTGAGACCAGTCATGCTCGATACTAAATATGATTCCGCCACCGTCGAACCACGCATTGCAGCCGCGTGGGATAAGGCTGAAGCCTTCAAGGCCGGAGCCGGGTCTGAGCCGGGTGCGGACCCCTATTGCATCGTCATCCCGCCGCCAAATGTCACCGGCTCACTGCACATGGGACATGCGCTCAACAACACGCTGCAGGACATTCTCATCCGCTTCGAGCGTATGCGTGGCAAGAATGTATTGTGGCAACCGGGCATGGATCATGCCGGCATTGCAACGCAAATGGTCGTTGAGCGCCAATTGGCCGCCTCTGGCACGAACGAAACGCGCCATACCATGGGCCGCGACAAGTTCGTCGAGCGCATATGGCAGTGGAAAGGCGAATCCGGCGGATTGATTTTCAATCAGCTGAAGCGCCTCGGTGCATCCTGCGATTGGAGTCGCGAAAAATTCACCATGGGCGACAATGGACAGGCAGGCGACCAGATGGTCGATGCCGTCACCGAAGTTTTCGTCCAGCTCTACCGTGATGGCCTGATTTACAAGGACAAGCGCCTTGTTAACTGGGATCCGAAACTCCTCACCGCCATCTCGGACCTCGAAGTCGAACAGCGCGAAATCAAGGGCAACCTTTATTATTTCCGCTACCCCATCGAGGGCCTGACATACCATCCGGAAAATCCGGAAACCTACATCAGCGTCGCCACCACGCGGCCTGAAACCATGCTCGGCGA
>JANMEX010000152.1:0-5231 GCA_031377485.1 Phyllobacteriaceae bacterium | reverse complement strand
CGCCGTCATGCCGCCATCGACGCGCAGAACAGTCTTTGACGACCCGCCCTTCCAGTCCTTGTGCATTGCAGAAATCAAATCATGCGTCTGATAGGCAACCGCCTCCAGGGTTGCCTTGGCAATTTCTGCCGGACCTGAATTGCGCGTCAAACCGTAGACTGCACCCCGAGCCTCCGCGTCCCACCACGGCGCGCCAAGCCCGACAAAGGCAGGCACCACAATCACATCCTGCGTCGGATCAGCACTTTCCGCGAGCTTGCCTGTTTCTGATGCAGTCTTGATGATCTTCAATCCGTCACGCAGCCACTGCACGCCTGCGCCCGCAATGAAAATCGAGCCTTCAAGAGCGTAAGTCGTCTTGCCGTCCAAACGATAGGCAATGGTCGTCAGCATCCGGCTTTTCGAGCGCACCATGTCCGCGCCTGTATTCAACAACGCAAAACAGCCGGTCCCATAAGTGGATTTCATCATGCCCGGTTCAAAACAGGCCTGCCCGATGGTCGCCGCCTGCTGATCGCCTGCAACACCCAGGATCGGGATTGCCGCACCGAACAATTTCGGATCGCTCACCCCGAAATCATCGGCGCAATCCTTCACCTCGGGCAACATTGCCGCTGGAATCTTGAGGATTTTCAGCAGTTCCGCATCCCATTCATTCTTCGCAATATTGTACATCAAAGTGCGAGACGCATTGGTCGCGTCTGTCGCATGCACCTTGCCACCGGTCAGTCTCCAGATAAGGAAACTGTCAATCGTCCCAAACAAAAGCTCTCCTTTTGCCGCCCGTTTGCGCGCGCCGGGAACCTTGTCCAACAGCCAGGACAGCTTTGTTCCAGAAAAATACGGGTCAAGAAGCAGACCGGTCTTTTTGGTGAACAGTGGCTCCAGTCCTTGCTTTTTCAGCTTTTGACAAAAGAGTGACGTGCGCCGGTCTTGCCAGACAATTGCATTGTGAATGGCGTTGCCAGTTGCCTTGTCCCAAACCACCACTGTTTCACGCTGGTTGGTAATGCCGATGGCAGCAATATCCTTGGCTTCGAGTGCGGCCTTTTTCAGCGCGGTCTTGACTGCAAACAGCACGGTTTTCCAGATTTCTTCAGGATCATGCTCCACCCAGCCGGACTGCGGAAAAATCTGCGTGAATTCTTTCTGCCCAGAACCAACTGGCCGCATGGATTTGTCAAACACAATGGCGCGCGTCGAAGTCGTGCCCTGATCGATGGCAAGGATAAAACCGCTCATGAAATAGTCCTCCGGCCGCGGAATGTTGTCCAAACTGGTCTTCGTGGCAAGCCCCGCAAATCAAACATCAAGACTGGCAATCCGCGCAGCAATTCTGCTATGCGTCGCGCCGTAGACTTGAGGAGGATTTGGCGTGACAATTTCCATCGGCGTTATCGGTCTTGGCAAGATCGCGCAGGACCAGCACCTGCCTTGCATCAGAAAAAACAGTGATTTCAAGTTGGCTGCCGTTGTGTCCTCGCGCCCGTCAGACCTTGGCGTTCCCTCATTCAAGACGCCTGCAGAAATGCTGAAGTCGGTAAAGCTGGATGCGGTCGCAATCTGCACGCCGCCGTCCGTTCGCCGGAATATTGCGTTGGAGTGTCTCGAAGCAGGCGTCCATCTCCTCCTTGAAAAGCCGCCGACACCGACAATTTCCGAATATGCAGACCTAAAGGCCCGTGCCGCCGCATCCGGCAAAGTCGCGTTCCAGACCTGGCACTCGCGCTTCAATGCAGCCGTGGTGGAGGCCAAGAAAATCCTTGCCGGTCAAAAGGTTACGCGTCTGCATGTTTCTTGGAAAGAGAGCGTGTGGCAATGGCATCCGGGACAGGAATGGATCTGGGAACCGGGCGGTTTTGGCGTGTTTGATCCGGGCATCAATGCTTTGTCCATTGTCACGGAAATCTTGCCCGAGCCGGTGTTCGTCAGCGAAGCAAATCTCATCACCCCGTCAAACCGCTTCACCCCGGTTGCCGCAAGCATCAAGTTCCGCGCAGCGGATGGCGGGGACACCGATCTGACCGCCGAGTTCGACTGGCGTCAGAAAGGCGAGCAGTCGTGGAACATTGACGTGGATACGGCTACGCACAAGCTCAAGCTGACATCCGGCGGTACAAAGCTTTCGGTCAACGGCATCGAGACGGTTGCGGCTCCAAGCGAAGAATATGAGGAAATCTACGCCCGCTTTGCGCAGTTGGTAAAGTCAGGAAAATCCGAAATAGACGGCTCTCCGCTCGAACTGGTAGCCGATTGCATGATGCTCGGACGACGCTCGGATACGGATGCATTTGTTTGGTGATAGCGCGCCAATTTAGGCGCCAAATGGGCACAATTGTGCGCCAAACTTGCGCCAATCTGGTTTAGTTTTAGCCAACTGCGGCGCGCAAATTAGCAATCGACTTGCGGTAGCCTTCTTCACTGCCCGCGCTGAAAATAGCTGAACCCGCGACCAGTACGTCCGCCCCGGCAGCCGCAACCAACGGCGCAGTCTGCGTTGTCACACCACCATCAATTTCAATCTGGATCGGACGATCACCGATCATCGATTTGATGCGCCGGATTTTTTCTACCATCGCCGGGATGAACGCCTGGCCGCCAAAGCCCGGATTGACCGTCATCACCAAGATGAGATCGAGCCGGTCGAGCACATATTCGATGACGCTTTCCGGCGTTCCCGGATTGAGGGACACACCGGCCTTTTTGCCCAGATTTTTGATCGCCTGAAGTGAGCGGTCGAGATGCGGCCCAGCCTCGGCGTGGACGGTGATGATGTCACAGCCCGCATCGGCGAATGCAGCAAGAAACGGGTCGGCAGGTGCGATCATCAGGTGGCAATCAAAGATCGCCTTGGTGCGGCTGCGCAGCGCTTTGATGACTGGCGGCCCGAAGGTGATGTTCGGCACAAAATGCCCGTCCATTACATCAAGGTGGATCCAGTCTGCCCCTGCACCCACCACGGACTCAACTTCTTCGCCCAGTCTGGAAAAATCTGCAGCCAGAACAGACGGCGCAATAATTATATTCGAGGCCATAATGTCGAACCCTTTTTATGGTGCAAACGATCTGACGTGTCAGGCCTGAGGAGTCAATCTCATGCGGATACGACAATCGTCTTGAAACAGAATGTTCTAATATTCATTGGGCGTTCATCTTCAACCTGCCAAGACAATAGCGTTAGCAGGAGCATACGCATGATTTCGAACGTGACGTCTTATATCAAGTCCACCATTTCAGCATTTCTTGCAAACACTCCGACAACGGCCAACCCGAATTCTTCTGCTGCAAACCGTATCGGCCCGCAGCGTGTCTTGTTTTGGGCCAGAATCAGCGGCGCTGGCGGCGGGATCAAATTGGGCGATATCAGTCTCAGCATACCTTTTCGCGGGTTTTCCCAGAGCAAGCAGTCGGAAGAGACCGTTCTGGTTCATATTATAAATGTAACCAACGACACGCTCCCCACACCGCTTCTCGAAAAGCGCGCCACACTAAAGGTGAAGGCGGACACAAAATGGCTGACCGTTACCTTTGCGGACGGGGCCGACCGCATTTACAAAACCGAACGGATCAAGATCAAATAAAAACGGGGCCCGAAGGCCCCGCACAATTTTTTCAGACCATGCCAGCAATTATCCGGCAGCAGTGACAGCGCGCTTGGCCATGACCTTGATAAGGGCGGCGCGGTAGTCTGCGGTTGCGTGCATGTCGCTCATCAGGCCTTTGCCGTCGATCTTGACCGCATCAACGGAAGACGCGTCGAACTTCTTGTCGAGCGCAGCTTCCAACCCCTTGTGCCGGAAAACGCCGCCATCACCGGCGCCGGTTACAGCAACACGAACGCCGTCCTTGTCCTTGGCAACAAAAACACCAGCCATGGCATAGCGCGAAGCCGGGTTCGGGAACTTCAAGTAGGCCGCCTTTGCGGGAGCTGTGAACTCGATGGCGGTAACAATCTCGCCTTCCTTCAACGCGGTTTCAAACAGGCCCTTGAAGAACTTGTCTGCCGGGATCGCCCGCTTGTCCGTGATAATGGTGGCGTTGAGCCCCAGCATCGCAGACGGATAGTCGGCAGCCGGGTCATTGTTGGAAATAGAACCACCGATTGTGCCGCGATAGCGCACATGCGGATCGCCGATGTGGCTGGCCAGCGCGCAAAGCGCTGGACAGACCTTCGCCAGTTTCTCGTTGGTCGAAACGTCGTAATGCGTCGTGGCTGCACCGATGGTCACCGTCTTGCCGGACACTTTGATGCCCGACAGGTCCGCAATCTTGGTGATGTCCACCAGATCCGAAGGCGAGGCAAGGCGCTGCTTCATGGTCGGAATCAGCGTCATGCCACCGGCGAGGATCTTGGGATCCTCTGCCTTTTTCAAAAGCTTCACGGCGTCAGAGACGGAGGAAGCGCGATGGTAATTTGTCTCGTACATGGCTTTCTCTCCTTAACGTGCAGCCTGAAGTGCATTCCAAACCGCAAGCGGCGTGGCAGGCATGCTCAGGTTGTTGTTGCCGATGGCGTCGGTGATGGCATTGATGACGGCAGGAGGCGAACCAATCGCACCTGCCTCACCGCAGCCCTTGATGCCAAGCGGATTGCCCGGGCACGGAGTGACCGTGTTTGACACCTGGTAGGATGGAAGATCGTCGGCACGCGGCATGCAGTAATCCATATAGGATGCCGTTTGCAGCTGACCTGTCTCGTCATAATGCGCGCCTTCCAGCAAAGCCTGCCCGATGCCTTGGGCCAGTCCGCCATGCACCTGACCTTCGACAATCATCGGATTGATGATGTTGCCGAAATCATCGGCTGCAACAAACTGGATGATCTTGGTCGTGCCGGTTTCCGGATCAACCTCGACTTCGCAGATGTAGCAGCCAGCCGGGAACGTGAAGTTGGACGGATCATAGAACGCGCCCTCCTTCAGGCCCGGCTCCATGCCTGACGGCAGATTGTGGGCGGTGTAGGCGGCAAGCGCCATCTGGAACCACGGCACTTTCTTGTCTGTACCGGCCACTTTCAATTCGCCGTTTTCAATGACGATGTCGCCTTCATCGGCTTCCATCAAATGCGCGGCGATCTTTTTGGCTTTGGCTTCTACCTTGTCGAGTGCCTTGACGATGGCTGACATGCCGACCGCGCCGGAGCGAGAACCGTATGTGCCCATGCCCATCTGCACCTTGTCTGTGTCGCCATGGACAATGTTTACATTGCCGTTGGGGATCCCGAAACGTTC
>JANMEX010000147.1:0-10835 GCA_031377485.1 Phyllobacteriaceae bacterium | reverse complement strand
GGCGAATGTCGACCTGGCTGCGCGGCAGGAAGGCCGTCGCGCCGTCGAGATCGACGGTGAAGCCGCCCTTGACGACGTTGAAGATCGTGCCTTCGACGCGTTCGCTCTTGGCGAATTTTTCTTCGAGCTTGACCCAGCTCTCTTCGCGGCGGGCCTTGTCACGCGACAGGACGGCTTCGCCCAGTGCATTTTCAATGCGCTCGACATAAATGTCGACCATGGCGCCCGGCTTCAGCGAGCCATCTTTCGCCTGCGCGCCGAATTCCTTCAGCGCCACGCGGCCTTCCACCTTCAGACCGGCGTCGATGACAACCATGTCTTTTTCGATGGCGATGATGCGGCCACGGACAACCGAGCCTTCAGCCAGATCGTTGGTGACAAATGATTCTTCGAGAAGCGCGGCGAAATCTTCGCGCGTCGGATTGGTTTTGGACATACGTTCTCCTGGGAGCCTTGGCGTCTGCGGCATTTCACGCCGTCAGATCAGTCAAGGCATGGCACCTTGGTTGGTGTTGCGTTTGCCGATGCAGCCTGTCCGCCCATTCTCGGGCTGAAGCCTTTATAAAAAGGTCCGGTGCAAAGACCGGCTGCTCAGCGGTTAATTTGTTTTTGCGGCCCTTACGCTCTCAATGATCGAAATGGCTGCCGAAAACGCGGCTTCTATACCCATATTGGAGGTATCAAGCAAGTGCGCGTCTTCCGCCGGTTTCAGCGGCGAATCGGTCCGGCCCATGTCGCGGGCGTCGCGCTTTTCAATGTCTTCGAGAATGGCCTCAAAATCGGCTTCGCCGCTGCGCATCAGTTCCTCGTCAAACCGGCGTTTGGCGCGAACTTCAGCGGACGCGGTGACATAAAGCTTTACCGTTGCATCCGGGCAAACGACAGTGCCGATGTCGCGCCCGTCCAGAACTGCGCCGGATGGCTGACGGGCAAAGGCGCGTTGTTTTTCGACGAGGATCTTGCGGACCTGCGGGATAACGGCAACTTTGGAAGCTGCTTCGCCAATCTCGTGCGAGGCCAGCACCGAGCGGTCAAGTTTCGACAGATCAACGGTCTCAGCGGTCCGGATAGCTTCCGCCTGATCATCAAGCGGCAGGTTGGCGTCCAGCATCGCCTTGGCCAGCGCCCGGTAAGTGAGCCCGGTATCCAGATGCGGCAATTGATATCGCTGTGCCAAACGGCGCGCGAGCGTGCCTTTGCCTGAAGCTGCGGGTCCGTCAATTGCGATGAGAAGCGTCATGGATGGCGTTCAACAGGGAAAATCGGCAAAGCGCAAGATCAGTGTTTGGTCTCAGTGTTAGTTCTTGATACTCACCTTGTGCGTTGCAGACGGCCGGTATCTGGATTTCAAGACATCATTGTTGCGCGGTGGCATCATGCCATAGGGGAAAAAATTGAACAGCGGCAGTTCAAAAAAGTCACGGATCGCCTCTGCCCGTCTGCGCAGCTTCTTGCCCGATTTCGGATCTGCGATGATGGCTTTGGTTGCTGCAAGCATTTGCCGGTTGCATTCAAGCCGGTTGCGGCCCTCGATGAAGCAGGCATCATGTTCAAGGCATGCCGCATCAAGCCGGTCCACAGGCTTTGCACTGAGATCGCCAGTCTTGGTGCCGATGCCGCAATAATTGCCGACCACCAGGCTTGACGGTTTGTTAGGCCGCGTCACGCGTGCCCTCGCGTTTGGCGTGCCTTCATCAGCGACAAACGGGTTGGCGCAGTTCGACAAGAACGCCATCAGGACCACTACCAACATGGGGTGAAACAATGCCTTCATGCGATTGGCTCAAATGCCCCGCATCAACCCGCCGTCCACGCGCAGGTTCTGGCCGGTCATATAGCCAGCGCCATCGGAGACAAGAAAGGCAATGGTCGCCGCAATTTCCTCTGACGTGCCGTACCGCCCCATCGGCACAGCATCGCGCCGCTCGTCTGTTTGCGGCAGGCTGTCGATCCATCCGGGCAGCACATTGTTCATGCGCACATTGTGGGCGGCGTGGCTTTCGGCAAAGAGCTTGGTGTATGCCGCAAGGCCAGCCCGCGCCACGGCCGAGGTAGGAAACATCGCCGCTGGCTCTGTGACCCAGGCGGTGGAAATATTGACAATCGAGCCGCTCTTTTGCGCAATCATGACTGGCGCGACCAGGCGTGTGGCGCGAACCACATTCATGAAATAAACATCAAGACCGGTGTGCCATTGCTCGTCGGTGATCTCGAGCAGCGGCGCACGCGGACCATGCCCGGCGGAATTGACCAGCGCATCAATCCGTCCGAATTTCTCCATCGCCAGATCAACGAAGCGCTTGAGATCATCCACATTCAGGTTAGAGCCGGTGAAGCCGAGCCCGCCGAGTTCTTTCGCCAGCGCCTCGCCCTTGCCCGACGAAGACAGGATGGCAACATTGAAGCCTTCGGCGCTAAGTTTGCGCGCCGCAGCCGCCCCCATGCCCGAACCACCGCCGATGATGAGTGCTGTCTTGCTGGTCATGATCTAATCCACTTTCCCATATCTGCGAACCAAATCCGCCATTTCAACATTTCCGTCTTCGACAAAACCAGCTGCCACGCCTGCCCGGTCTGCACCGGGGCGGTTCTGGCTGACTTTCGATTTGCCGGCAATCTGTTCGATCTCGATCTCGATGCCGACAACCGCGCGCTTTTGCATGTCTATAAAATCGTCCGGCGCATCGCCGATTGACCATTCCGCTTGGCGGCCATGTTCATGCTCAGCCGTCAGCGCCGTCAATTGGCTTTGCAGCCAATCCGGGTCATCCATGATCCGGACAGTGCCACGCACCTGCACGCAGACATAGTTCCACGTGGGTACGACTTTGCCATGGTCTTTTTTCGATTGATACCATGAGGGCGTCACATAAGCGTCGGTACCTTGAAATACCACCAGGGCGCTGGCGCCATTTTGAAGATGCCGCCATTGCGGATTGGCTCTTGCCAGATGCACACGCAATACGCCGCGCCCGCCAGCGCTTTTGTCGAGCAGGAACGGCAGGGGATTGGCCTGCAGATCGTCTGCGTCGGCTGATATCAGCAGCCCAAGCGGATGCGCCTTGATCAGCGCATGCAGTGTTGGCAGGTCTTCTTCAATGAAATGCACCGGTTGATACATGGCTATCGCTCGTCAGGAAATTTGTGCCCCAAGTCCCGTCATCAAATCCATGAATTCGGGAAAACTCGTCGCAATCATCGTTGCATCGTCCACCGTCACCGGCTTTTCAGCCGCCAGCCCCATGATCAGGAATGCCATGGCGATACGGTGATCCAAATGGGTTGCGACAGTCCCGCCGCCAAGACCCTTGCCGCCCGGATTGCCCCGCACGGTGAGCCAGTCATGGCCTTCGGTGCAATCAACGCCATTGACCTCCAGCCCGCGCGCGACAGCGGCGAGGCGGTCGCTCTCCTTGACGCGCAGCTCGTCGAGGCCGGTCATTTTGGTCTCGCCTTCGGCAAAGGAGGCTGCGACGGCCAGCACCGGATATTCATCGATCATCGAGGGTGCGCGGTCAGCGGGAACGGAGACACCCTTGAGGTCAGACGAGCGGACACGAAGGTCCGCCACGTCTTCGCCGCCGGCAAGGCGCGGATTGTTGATTTCAATGTTTGCGCCCATTTCCTGCAGCGTCAGGATCAGGCCGGTGCGGGTCGGGTTCATCAGGACGTTGGTGATGGTGACATCCGAGCCCGGCACTACAATGGCGGCGACCAGCGGGAAGGCAGTGGACGAGGGATCGCCCGGTACATCAATGGTCTGGCCGGTGAGCTTGCCCTGACCCTCAACGCGGATATGGCGCACACCTTGTACATCCGTCTCGACTTCCAGATTTGCGCCAAAGCCCTTCAGCATTTTTTCGGTGTGGTCACGCGTCATGACCGGCTCGATGACCGTGGTGATGCCCGGCGTGTTGAGCCCGGCCAAAAGCACGGCAGACTTCACCTGTGCGGAAGCCATCGGCACGCGGTAGGAAATCGGCACGGCGGTTTTCGGACCATGCAAGGTCAGCGGCATGCGGTCGCCCTCGGCGGCCTTTACCTGCACGCCCATCTGCCGCAGCGGGTCGAGCACGCGCTTCATCGGGCGGCTTTGCAAAGACGCATCGCCGATGAAGGTGGTTTCCATGTCATAGACACCCACCAGACCCATCGTCAGGCGAGAGCCGGTTCCGGCGTTGCCGAAATCCAAAGGCGCAGTTGGCTGCAGCAGGCAACCATTGCCGGTGCCATGGATAACCCACGCTTTGCCGTCGCGCCCGATTTTCGCACCCATGGCGGCCATCGCCTTGCCGGTGTTGATGACATCTTCACCTTCAAGCAGGCCGGTGATGCGGGTGATGCCACTTGCCAGGCCGCCGAACATGAAAGAGCGGTGCGAAATCGACTTGTCTCCCGGAATGGAGACCGTTCCGTTCAGATTTTCTGAGCGGCGGGCGGTGGCAGGGCGGGCGGCAGCTTGATGCGACATGGCAATAGATGTTCTTTTTTTAAGGAGTTGTTGAGTGCGAACGGGCTCTAACACAGGTTTTTCACACCGTCACCCTTGCGTTCCCGTGCCGGACAGGCCATTTGCAGCCAACATCGCGAGATATAACGGTTAGTCTTTGACAAACCCGTCGGTTTGACGTTATGCACGCGCGAATTTTTCACTTGCGGGCAACCGCTTGGGCGGGCAACCGGTTGACGTGACAGTCCGTCAATTGCCTCCCTTTCAACATTTCTCAGACACGAGGCTCAACCGTGGCAAAATCCGATCTCGGCACCAAACGCACCTGCCCTGAAACAGGCAAGAAATTCTATGATCTGGGCAAGGACCCGATCGTCTCCCCCTACACCGGCATCGCCTATCCGCTGACCGCCTTTGAACAGGTACGGCGTGAAGCGCGCATTGAAGACGATGAGGCGGAAGACGTCGAAGCAACGACGGCCGTCGATGCCGTCGAATTCGTGCCGCTGGAAGACGCTGATGCTGACGAAAAGGAAGCGGCAGATGATCTTCCGGACCTCGGCGATGATGATGTCGATCTTGGCGATGATGACGCCGACGACACATTCCTCGAAGAAGAGGAAGAAGATGATGACAACATGGCCGACATTCTCGGCGGTGTGCCGGAAGGCGAAGACGAAGTTTAATCATTTCGAATTTCCGCTGATTTGAAAATCCGCGGAAATATCACTTGATCTTGAACGCGGCGGGTTTTATGAACCCGCCCGCTGGTCAAATCAAAACACCGTTTTGACCGACGCTGGACCGGAACCCAAACCGGTCTTGTTTGTGGGGCCATAGCTCAGCTGGGAGAGCGCCTGCATGGCATGCAGGAGGTCAGCGGTTCGATCCCGCTTGGCTCCACCAGCTCATCCTCTTCAAGCTATGGCTCGGCAGGTCGGAGGGCAAACTCCAAAGGAGGATGCTCGAAGCACAGCGAAGGCTGCCGCGCCGTGGTTGCTTGGGCAACGCAGGCGGGCCCATGCAGGATAAGATAGGTCGTCTCCCGGCAAAGAGTGCTTAGCCCTTACCCGTTATTTGGGTGATGCCCAGACTCACACCGTCGTCTTTGCGTAGCAAATTGACGCGAAGCCAATTTCGCCCATTTCGTGGTTATGGCCGTTGATGCAGCAAAGGCCGGTGCTGGCGCCAAGAAACACCACGGCGGCAATCCAGGTGCCAATTAGGCGGCCGAGCCAGCCTTTCTTGCCCTCGGTTTCAGTTTCCGCGCCTTCGGCGACAACGGCCGGGCCACCGACGATTTCGCCGAACTTTTCAAAAAAATCTCCGGCCAGCTTTTTGGCAGTGCCGTCGATAAGGCGGCTGCCGAGCTGCGCCAGTTTGCCGCCGATATCGGCGTTGACGGTGTAGTGGAGGATCGTCGCCGCGCCATCGGCTTCGAGAACAACTTTCGCGCCGCCCTTGGCAAAGCCCGCCATGCCACCGGACCCTTCGCCTGAAATGGTGTAGCCGTTTGGCGGGTCGAGATCTGACAGTGTGACTTTGCCGGCAAAGCTTGCCTTCACCGGCCCGACGCGCAGGGTGACCTTGGCGTTCATGTCCGTTTCTGACGTCTTTTCGATCGAGTCGCAGCCCGGGATGCATTGACGCAGCACATCCACATCATTCAACGCGGCATAAACCGCCTCGCGCGAGGCTTCAATGCGCTGGGATCCGTTCATGTCCATGGTGGCTGTTCCTTATGCGTTGCGTTGTCCGCGGCGGCGGAATTCAATGATTTCGGCGAGAATGGAAAAGGCGATTTCGTCCGGCGTGATCGCGCCGATGTCGAGACCGGCCGGAGCGCGGATGCGGTCAAGATTGAGCGCGTCCACTCCACTTTCCGCCAGCGCCTTTTTCAAGACAGCGGCCTTCTTGCGTGAGCCGACGAAGGCGAGATAGGGGGTCGGTGTTTCGACGACGGCTTTCAGCGCGGCGCTGTCGCCTTTGCCTTGTGTGGCGATGACGATGAAGCCGCGCTCGGTTCCGTCCATGGGAATATCAAAGCCCTCAACCAGGCGGTCGGCATTTGCAAAAGCGCCATGTTCGGCAATCGGTGCGCACACTGTCGTGAAGAAACCCATGCGCTGGCCAAGATCGGCAATGGCGACGGCAACCGGCGACGAGCCGAGGATGGCAAGGCTTGGCTTTGGCAAAACCGCCTCCACAAATATGTCCATGGTGCCCTGGCTCGGGCAGGAGTTTTTGGCGTAGAGCACGCCATCGCGCAGTTCGCCCGCACTCACACGCTGGCCTAGCAGCAGGTCTTCCGGTTGGACGCTGATGAGGCGCGGCTGGCCGTCCGCAAGCGCTTCGCGTGCTGCTTTCAACACCGCGCCCCGGGCGCAGCCGCCGCCGATCCAGCCGCCCGATATGCTGCCATCACCAAGAATCACGGCCTTCGCTCCCGCCTTGGCGGCCGTGACCGACACCGTGCGCACCACAGTGGCCAGCGCGAATGGTTCGCCCTTGGCTTTGTAGTCATTCACGAGATCAAGAATGTCCATCGGAGTATTCATGCGACTGTTCATGCGACTGTTCATGGCTAAATCCTCGCCAGATAGGGTTCAAGCGCTTCCAGGCTTTGCAAATTGTGCGCAGGAGCAAAGAGATCGATGAAAGGCATAGCAGCCTTCATGCCTGCCGCTTCCGGCGCATAGTCCTGCCAGCCGATCATCGGGTTCAGCCAGGCAATGCGCTTGCAGCGGCGGCGCAGCGCCTGCATTTCCGCGCCCAAATCTTCTGCCGTTCCGGTGTCGTAACCATCAGAGACAATCATCACGCAGGTGCGCGATGTGATGCAGCGCTTGGCATGCCAGCGGTTGAAGGTCGCAAGGCTTGCGCCAATGCGCGTGCCGCCGCCATGGCCCTGCGCCAAAATTGACATGCGCTCCATGGCTCGTTGTGCGTTCTTTTCGCGCAGTGCCGGAGAGATATGGATGAGCCGCGTGTGGAAGACAAAGGCTTCAGCCTCGCGGAAATTTTCGAGAACGCCGTGCATGAAGCGCAGGAAAATTGCCGAATAAAGGCTCATCGAGCCGGAGGCATCGAGCAACACCACGAGACGCAAGGGCTTGTCCTTGCGCTTGCGCAGCACCAGTTCCAGCGGCGTGCCGCCATGGGCGATGCTCTTGTGTATGGTGCGGCGCAGGTCAATCTTCTGGCCCGACCGGCGCGCGCGCATCCGTCTTGTCAGGCGTGCACGCATGGATTTGGACAGGCGCTCGGCCAGAGCATGGGCGGCGAGCATGTCATCGGGATTTGTCAGATGCCTGAAATCGGTGTGCGACAACATTTCGGTGCGGGACGCGCCTTCGCGTTTGGACTGCCCGACCTCGGTGACATCGCTCCCCTCGCCGCGCTCGACGCGATCCGGATTGTCATTCAAGCTTTCCCCACGCTGGCCATTGGCGAGCGCCTTGATGCCGACCGGCGCTTTTTGCGGCGCACCGGAGCTGCGGGTCGCCGATTTCATGCCGCGTTGCAGCCAGTAGGCGTCAAACAATTCGTCGAATTTGGTCCAATCCGACTGGCGCGAGCAAAATAATGCCTTCAGTGCCGGACGTAGAACTGACGGGCGCTGCGCCTGACCTTCGCCCATGATCTTCAACGCATCGCGCGTTTCTGAGAGGCCTATGATAAAGCCATTGTCGCGCAAAAGCCGCACAAAGCCGGAGAGCTTGGTGCGCACGCCGGAGCCAAGCTCCATGGGTTTCGCCAAGGGAAGGCTGGAGACACTCATCTCACGCCACCTTGCCCACAAGCCGGTCCACCACTTCGCGGCTCATGCGCGATTTGTCCTCAGTCGTTTTGATAAGGCACATCAGCGTGTCGAACACTGCTTCCGGCTCGTCGCGCAAATGGCGGATGTTTAGGCCGGCAAGCGTTGCCGCCCAATCCAGCGTTTCGGCAACACCCGGTGCCTTGCGCAATTCTTCCTTGCGCACATGAGCCACCATGTTGGCGATTTCGAGCGCGAGCCTCGCGTCGATATTCGGCAGCCGCGACAGAATGATCCGCGCTTCACGGTCCACTTCGGGAAAATCGACATAATGGAACAGGCAGCGCCGCCGCAGCGCATCAGACAGTTCACGGGTACCGTTGGAGGTCAGGATCACCATCGGGATTGTTGTGGCCGATATGGTGCCAAGTTCCGGGATCGAGACCTGAAAATCGGACAGAAGCTCCAGAAGAAAAGCCTCGAACTCTTCGTCGGCCCTGTCCACTTCGTCAATCAAAAGCACCGGTGCGACCGGTTGCCGGATGGCGGCAAGCAGCGGGCGTTCGAGTAGATATTTCTCAGAAAAAATTTGCTCTTCAACCGCATTGGCATCGTCGCCCTCACGGGTTTTGATGGCCAGCAACTGGCGCTGGTAATTCCATTCATAAAGCGCCGCGCTTTGATCCAATCCCTCGTAGCATTGGAGGCGGATGAGCTTGGTGTTGTGGGCAAGGGAAAGCGCGCGGGCAACTTCGGTTTTGCCGACGCCCGCCTCGCCTTCGAGCAGCAATGGCCGCTTGAGGCTTTCCATCAGCCACAGCGCGGTCGCCAGCTCGCGGTCGGGCACATACCCGACCGCTGCCAGCTGCATTGCAATGGTATCTTGCGGCGTTTTCACTGCGTTGCTGCCTTGCGCTCAGCCGTGAAGGCCGAGGCGCTCGCCGACTTTCCACAAACGCCACGCATCATGCGGCATCTGGATGTGACCGGCATTGAGGAACGCGTAGGCATCATTGACCGCGTTGGAGAAGCACGGCACGCCGCCAACATGCGGGCTTTCGCCCACGCCCTTGGCGCCGATCGGATGGTGCGGCGATGGCGTGACAGTGAAGTCTGTTTCCCAATGCGGAGTTTCAACGGCGGTGGGCAAGAAGAAGTCCATGAAGGACGCGCCCATCACGTTGCCCATTTCGTCGTAGCGGATTTCCTGACCCATTGCGCAGGCAAAGGCTTCGGTCAAACCGCCATGCACCTGGCCCTCGATGATCATCGGGTTGATGCGGGTGCCGCAATCATCCAGCGCATAGAAGCGACGGGTTTTTGCAACGCCTGTGTCCACATCAATGTCCATTACGCAGAAGTAGGCGCCGAACGGGTAGGTCATGTTTGGCGGCTCGTAATAGTTGACCGCTTCCAGACCCGGCTCCATGTTTGGAGGTGGCGAGTTGTAGGCGGCCCAAGCGATTTCCTTCATGGTCATCGACTTTTCGGGCAAGCCCTTGACGCGGAAACGATCAACGTCCCATTCAAGATCGCCCTCATGCACTTCCAGCTTGTGCGCGGCAATCATTTGCGCCTTCGCCTTGATTTTACGCGCTGCCACCGCGGTTGCCGCCCCGGCAACGGGGGTGGAGCGCGACCCATACGTGCCGAGGCCGTATGGAGCTGTATCGGTATTGCCTTCTTCGATCATGATATCATCGGCCGGAATTCCTATTTCCGTCGCGATGATCTGGGCATAGGTGGTCTCATGCCCCTGACCTTGGCTTTTGGTGCCCATGCGGGCAATAACCGATCCTGTCGGGTGAATGCGGATTTCCGCGCTGTCGAACATGGCGATACCTAAAATATCGCAGTTCTTGGCCGGGCCCGCGCCGACGATTTCCGTAAAGAAGGAAATGCCGACGCCCATGATTTCGCGCGTTTCGCCCTTGAGGAAAGCCTCACGCTTTTTCGCCTGCTCTTCGCGCAGTTCTTTGTAGCCGATGGTGTCCATCGCCTGCTTCATAGCGGTGTGATAGTCGCCGCTGTCGTATTCCCAGCCGAGCGCCGAATGGTAGGGGAACTGTTCGGCCTTGATGAAGTTCTTGATTCGAAGCTCCGCCGCATCCATGCCGAGCTTTTGCGCCAACACTTCGATGGCGCGCTCGATGGCAAACACGGCCTCGGTCACGCGGAACGAGCAGCGATAGGCAACGCCACCGGAAGCCTTGTTGGTGTAAACGCCATCGACGACCAGATGCGCGGTCGGGATGTCATAGGAGCCGGTGCAAATGTTCATGAAACCGGCCGGCCATTTTGATGGATCAGCGCAGGCATCAAACGCGCCGTGGTCCGCCAGCACATGCACGCGCATGCCGGTGATCTTGCCTTCCTTGGTGGCGGCGAGTTCGGTGGTCATGTGATAATCGCGGGCAAAGGAAGTGGTGGAAAGATTTTCCATCCGGTCTTCAACCCATTTGACCGGAACGCCAAGCACAATGGAGCCGACAACCGAGCATACATAGCCGGAATAAGCGCCAACCTTGTTGCCGAAGCCACCGCCGATATCAGGCGCGATGACGTGGATCTTGTGTTCTGGCAGGCCGGAGATCAGCGACACGACTGTTCTGATAACGTGCGGCG
>JANMEX010000079.1:0-3663 GCA_031377485.1 Phyllobacteriaceae bacterium | reverse complement strand
GCAACGTTTGAGGAGATCGCAGTCGAGTGAGTTCAGGCATAAGAATTGAAAATCTTACACATCGGTACGGCGTTAAAGTCGCGCTGAATGATGTCAGCTTTTGCGTGGAAGCTGGTCGCTTTTGTGCCTTGCTGGGCCCTAACGGCGCCGGTAAATCGACGCTTGTCTCGCTGATATCCGGGCTGTTTGCCGCACGCGAGGGCCGGGTTTTCATTGCCGGACATGACATCGCGGTCCATCCTCGAAAAGCGCTTGGCTGCATGGGGATTGTCTTTCAAAGCCCGACGCTGGATGCCGATCTCTCCGTCCGGCAGAACATGCTTTATTACGCGGCGTTGCATGGCCTTTCCGGCCGCATGGCAATGTTGGCCATAGAAGCCGCATTGGACCGTCTTGGAATGCGTGACCGGATCTTGGAACCGGTGAATGCGCTCAACGGCGGCCACCGTCGGCGCATGGAACTTGCGCGTGCGCTTATCCACAGGCCGTCCGTTCTGCTGCTGGATGAACCGACTGCGGGAATTGATATGGCGATGCGCAAATCAATCACCGCGCACGTCCATCAGCTTTCAAAAAATGATGGCATCAGTGTTCTTTGGACCACCCATCTGGCGGACGAAGTGGCGCCACTTGATGATGTTGCTATACTTCACCGCGGTAGCCTTGTGGCTCACGGGCCAATTGAAAGCTTGACACGCGAAAAGCCGTTGGCAGACCTGTTTCAACAATTGACGCAAGAAATGCAGGACGAAGCGGCATGAATGGTGCACTTGCTTGCCTGTTGGCCATCATGCGACGAGAAGCGCTTCGTTTTGTTACTCAACGAGGCAGATTTGTTGCCGCCTTGGTTCGTCCGCTTGTATGGCTTGTCGTGTTTGCTGCAGGATTTCGCGCCGCGCTCGGGCTGTCGATTACACCTCCATACCAAACCTATGTGACCTATAACATTTATATCGTTCCGGGACTTGTCGGGATGATCCAATTGTTCAATGGCATGCAGTCTTCCCTCAGTCTGGTTTATGACCGCGAAACCGGTGCGATGCGACTGTTGCTCACGTCGCCATTTCCGCGATGGTGGTTGCTGTTTTCAAAACTCTTGGCGGGTACGGCCGTATCCATCGTTCAGGCCTATGTCTTTATTGCAATCGCGGCGCTATTTGGCGTGCGCTTTCCAGTGGCCGGTTTGGTCGCTGTTTTGCCCGCGCTTTGCTTCTCCGGGATGATGCTCGGAGCCCTCGGCCTTGCACTGTCCTCAAGCATCAGCCAGTTGGAAAACTTCGCGGGCGTAATGAACTTTGTCATTTTCCCGACTTTCTTTTTGTCCACCGCGCTGTATCCACTTTGGAAAATGGCTGAATCCTCGACTGTGTTGCGCGATATTTGTGCGGCAAACCCATTTACCCAAGCAGTCGAAATGATCCGTTTTGCGCTGTATGGCCAGGCAAACTGGACTGCGTTCATGTGGACGCTTTTGGCATTTTGGCTGTTCTTTGCCCTAAGCCTTTGGGGCTACGACCCTGCCAAAGGCCTTATGGTACGAAAGGGCGGATAGACACGGTTTTCGCAATCGGGATAATACGGCATTGGAGAATCCAAAATGCGTTATCTTGCAGCACTTGTGTTCCCGGCAATACTCGCGATGTCCTGCGCAGCGCTCGCCAGTGAGACGGCTGGCGGAAGTCTCAATCCGGACGAAATGAGCTTGTCAAAAGCGGTAGAGCGCGCGCGCGAAGGCGATGTCAATTTTGTTGTCTGTGCGCAAGGTTATCTGCTGACCAAAAAGGGTGATCACGAAGCGGCCCGCACCGTTTTCGAGGCATGCGCGCGACAAGGCTTTACAGGCGCAATGACGTGGATGTCGTATCTCGATGACAATGGGTTCGGCGCAGCTGAAGACGCTGAGCGCGCCTCGAAATGGGATCTGAAGGCTGCCGAGATGGGCGACCCAATTGCGCAGTTTAACTATGGTCTGGACCTGCTGCGCGGGCGCGGTGTTCAAGCAAATTCTGAGCTCGGCCGGCAGTTTGTTGATCGTGCTGCCGATGCCGGATTTAAGGATGCCATTCAACTCAAGAACTCCGGCTATGACTACACTGTAGTCACCCCTGATGCGGATGAATGGAAGTACTTAAAACCAGTATTTTAATTTGAATTCCATGCCCCGAAAAGCGATGTTGATTTGGCGGAGAGCGCCAAATTCCAACTTTTCGAAAGCGATTGCTCTTCGCACCAATGCCAGCTGAAGTGAATGAATTCGCAGGGCTACTCCCCGTCATTGATAAAACCTCAAAGCCATATTTCAATCATCCGGATATGGGCATGTCAGCGGCTCCCGGCGGTGTACCTTAGTACATGAAATATCAAAGTGCGCTTCATTCCACTTAACGCAAATTCAATACAAGCAATTGAAAACATAACATTTTCCGATACACGGCGCCAAGCCATGAAATTAGACGTGTACTTTAGTACAGCGGCTCCAAGTGTAGGGAGATGCATCAATTTAGACTAGGTTGATTTGATTACTTGCGTGGGAGCGTAGGTAACAGGAGGAATTTTGATGCTGAGGAGGAGCAACATGAAGAAGTCCATTTTGGCGGCTTTCGCCGTCATGCTCTCGGTTTCCACGGGCTATGCCGGTGTGACTGAGGCTGACCTTGCCAATGATACTGAATCCGTCGGAGACGTTCTCACAAATGGCATGGGTCGTCATTTGCAGCGCTATTCTCCGCTCAAAACACTCAACAAGGAAAATGTAAAAAACCTTGTTCCCGCATGGGCATTCTCGCTTGGCGGCGAAAAGCAGCGTGGCCAGGAAACGCAGCCGCTTATCTATGACGGCATCATGTACGTCACGGGTTCGTATTCGCGTCTGTACGCCATTGAAGTGAAAACCGGGAAGGAAGTCTGGCAGTATGACGCCCGCCTTCCAGAAGGCATTCTGCCTTGCTGCGATGTCGTCAATCGGGGTGCAGCGATTTTTGGAGACAACATCTATTTCGGCACTCTTGATGCCCATATCGTTGCACTCAACCTCAAGACCGGCGACGTGGTTTGGCGGAAAGAGATTGCGGACTACAAAGCCGGATATTCCTACACAGCTGCTCCATTGATCGTAAATGGCCTCGTCATTACCGGCAATTCCGGCGGTGAATTCGGCATCGTTGGTGAAGTACAGGCCCGTAACGCTGAAAACGGTGAACTGGTTTGGACGCGCCCGATGATCGAAGGCCATATGGGCACGCTCAACGGCAAAGAATCCACGATGACCGGCACGCTCAACGCGACTTGGCCAGGTGACTTGTGGAAGACTGGCGGTGGTGCAACCTGGCTTGGCGGCTCGTATGACGCGGACACGAACACAATCGTGTTTGGTGCAGGCAACCCTGCTCCCTGGAACTCATGGCTTCGCAATGCAGGTGAACCAACAGACGGCAACAAGGGCGACAATCTTTACGCCGCCTCACGCGTCGGGATGGATCCGGCAACCGGCGAAATCAAGTGGCATTATCAAACAACCCCGCGTGAAGGCTGGGACTTTGACGGTGTCAATGAAGTCGTTCCGTTTGTTGACAAGGACGGTAACAAGCGCTGGGCAACGGCCGACAGAAACGGTTTTTTCTACGTGCTCAATCGTGAAGATGGCAAGTTTATCCATGCAACGCC
>JANMEX010000057.1:0-3366 GCA_031377485.1 Phyllobacteriaceae bacterium | reverse complement strand
GCGTACTGTTTACGAGCAATATCTCCTGCGCACCCGCGAGACTGGCGAGCAGGGCAATATCAATGCAAACAATGTGCAAAAAATCAGCGAAGCCCGCCCGTCTGACGCACCTGAAGGCGCATCGCGCAAGTTCATCGTGCTTGGCAGCGCGATTGCAGGCTTTGTTGCAGGACTCGGACTTGCCATCGCCAAAGGCATGTTCGACGCGCTCAAAGTTCGTTTTTCACCCGCTAATGGCCCGAATGCGCCTGCGCCACCTATACCGCAATCGCCAAACGGACGACCAAGCAGCGGTGCCGCACGTCGGCGCATGGGCAATATCTTTTCCGACGCAAATCAAAAGCTGACGGCTTGGGCAAGCGTGCGAGATGTATCGCCAGCGCCGCAGCCCGCCACAAACTGGCAGCAGCCAGTGTCTTCCCAGCCGCCGCTCACGTTTCTTAGCGCATCACAGCAACCAGTATATCAACAGCCGACCCAGCCACACGCCGTACCGGCTTTTGCCGAGCAGCCGATCATGCAGCCGCACCCCATTCAACAGTTTGCCGAGCCAGCTTTTTTCCAGCAGCCGGTCATGCAGCCATATGCTTCGCCCCAACCATCATTTGCAACAATGCCTGTACAACAGCATCAACAGCCGCAATTCGCGCAGGTCTTTGCTCCGCAATCACCGCTGCAGCAGCCACTTCAGATGCAGCAAATCACACAGCAATATGCACCGCAAATGATGCAGCCTTCGGTCCAGCCAGCATATCCCCAGTGGCAGCCTGAACCTGTCATGGCTGCGCCATATTATGCGCAGCCGCCAATCCCGGCAGTGTTGAGACCGGTGCAAACGCAGACGTTTATCCAGCCACAGTCACCTGTGCAAATGCACGAGCCGATCCATTTTGCGCATCAGCGCGAACATTCGCCCCAGCCAGCGCCTGCCGCCCGGCAATCACAACCACAGTTTGGCGACATACAGGGCAGCCTGAACGAACTCCGTGCCGAATTGCTCGATATTGCCCGGCGCCGTCGTTCGGCTTGAGCGATTTGATACTAAATGTAGACAGGGCACACATTCACTGCAATTCCCGCTTGACCGCAGGCTTGTTGGAAAATAGGCGCGTGAACGTCGCATTGAGGCATGTTTTTCGGGATGCTTTGCCGTTCAGTGCGCCAACTGCATTTCAAGCCGGAGATTGAACCCATGGCCACCCTTATTGACGGAAAAGCTGTTGCCGAAGATGTCGTCGCAAAGGTCAAGGCGGCCTCGGCCAAGCTGATTGCAGACACTGGCGTTACCCCCGGCATCGCGGTTGTGATCGTTGGCGAAGATCCGGCAAGTCAGGTCTATGTTTCATCCAAGAGCAAGAAGGCCAAGGAATGTCATTTCCATTCGGTACAGCATTCGCTGCCTGAAACGACATCAGAATCTGATTTGTTGACACTTATCGGCAAACTTAACGCCGATAGTGCAATCCACGGCATTCTCGTCCAGTTGCCACTGCCAAAGCACATAGACACCGGAAAGGTTATTCAGGCGATTGCGCCGGAGAAAGATGTGGATGGCTTCCACTTCATCAATGTCGGAAAACTCGGAGCCGGCGAAGTCGATTCGGCCTTCGTTCCGTGCACGCCTGCCGGCTCGATGTTGCTCATCGAGCGCGCCCGTGGCCGGGACTTATCGGGGTTGAACGCAGTCGTGGTTGGCCGCTCCAACATTGTCGGCAAGCCGATGGCCAATCTTTTGTTGCTCGCCAACGCGACCGTTACAATTGCCCATTCCAAGACAGCTGATCTGCCCGGCCTTTGTCGCACAGCGGACATTTTGGTTGCAGCAGTTGGTCGTCCGGAAATGGTCAAAGGAGACTGGGTAAAGCCTGGCGCAACTGTTATCGACGTCGGCATCAACCGCATCGCAGCGCCAGAAAAGGGCGAGGGCAAAACGCGGCTTGTTGGCGATGTCGAGTTCACCGGAGCAGAAAAAGCAGCCGGCGCAATCACGCCAGTGCCGGGCGGCGTTGGGCCGATGACCATCGCGATGCTGATGGCAAACACCGTTGTTTCTGCATACAGGGTCGCCGGGAAAGCAGCACCGCGGTTTTAAATAGTCCGCTATATCGTTCGGCCATGTCGTTTTTCTTGCTTGCGTGTCGAACGCACAGGATTGCGAAAAACCAATGATCAGCTAGAGATGGCCGATGTCCGACCTATTCGGCGATGGCCGCACCATTTCATTTTTGCTTGTCGACAAGTTCGGCTTGTTTTCTTTCGCCGCAGCGGTTGATGCGATGCGGATTGCCAATCGCATTTCAGGTCGTGATTATTACAAATGGCATACGGTGACAGTTACTGGCGACCTGGTACGAGGCTCGAACGGTATTGAACTGAAGCCCGACCACTCACTGGTAACGCTGCCGCAATCTGACATTTTGTTTGTATGTGCATCGGGCATGCTCGACCCGCCGGACAAACCCAAAATACTCGCCGCGCTTCGTGCTCAGGGCAGGCGCGGCGGCGGGCTTGGCGGGATTGTGCTCGGAACGATTTTGCTCGCCGAAGCAGGGCAGCTCGATGGCTACCGCTGCACCCTGCATTGGGAAAATCGCGCCGCATTTCTTGATCGGTTTGCTAATGTCGAATGCACCGGCAACGTGTTTGAAATTGACCGCAAGCGCTATACCTGCGCTGGCGGTACAACGGCCATCGACCTGATGCTGGAAATCATCCGCGGCGATCTTGGCGCTCATGTCTCCGCTGAGGTCGCCAACCAGATTCAGCATGAGCGCATCCGCTCCGGCACCGATCGCCAGCGCATTGGCCGCGAACGCGACCTTTCGGGCCGGTCAGAAAAGCTGCGCAAAGTGGTCGAACTGATGGCTGATCATCTCGAAGAGCCGATGACCGCAGGGCAGCTCGCCAAGACCGTGAAACTCTCCGTCCGTCAGGTCGAACGCCTGTTCCTTAAACACCTCAACATGACCCCGGGTCGCTACTATATGGGCCTTCGCCTGGAGCGCGCCCGGGAGCTTTTGCGCCAGACCAACCAACCGATTCTCGAGGTCGCGCTGTCAACCGGGTTTGGCTCGCATTCCTACTTCGCGCAGAGCTATCGGCAGCAGTTTGGCAGATCCCCGTCAGATGAGAGGCGGACGGCTTATTGAGGTTAAGCCCGAAACGGGCTCGCTCCCTCATCCGCGCGGCTTGCCAACTGCCGGAACATTGCAAACAACTCCCGGCCGGTACCGTGAGCATTCCCTGATAGATCGGCAACACCAACTGGCCGTCCTTCGAGCGTTCCTGCAGTAACCAATATTTCCAACGTGCCCGCCGTGGCGTCAAGCCTTACGATATCCCCGGTCTGGACACGACCGATCATGC
>JANMEX010000056.1:0-1581 GCA_031377485.1 Phyllobacteriaceae bacterium | reverse complement strand
ATTTTGGTCGCCGCAATGGTTGGTTTTTTGGCAAGTTTCGTCGGCTTGACCAGTGTTTGGCTCGGATGGGGGATGGTCTATGCTGGCGTTCCGGCCGCCAGCCTTGCCTACTTGCGCGGTGATAATCAGGATGGGCTTTTTGCAGTCTTGTTTTTGTTCGCACTGGTTTGGTCCACTGACATATTTGCCTATTTTGTCGGCCGGTCACTGGGCGGGCCAAAGCTGGCGCCGTCGATTTCGCCGGGCAAAACTTGGTCCGGCGCCATTGGCGGGGCTGCAGCGGCAGTTGCTGCGGGGTTGGCAGTTGCCGGTTTGAACGGTCCGGTCGGGAATCCGCTGTTACCGGTCATCATCGTTTTGGTCTCAGCATGGTCGCAAATGGGTGATTTGTTCGAATCATGGGTGAAACGGAAGTTCGGCGTTAAAGACTCGGGAACAATCATTCCCGGTCATGGCGGCGTGATGGACCGTGTGGATGCCCTTGCAGCGGCTGCTACGGCGCTTTATCTCGTAGGCGTAGTCACAAGCCGCTTTTGAGTTTTCTATCATTTTTCCAGGTTGAAACAGTCCTGCTTCCCGTCACCAAAAGGATTTTGCATTGAGCGAAACACTGACCAAGCTGATCAACAGCGATAGCCTGCTTGTTGGAACATTGCTACCATTTCTGGCCATTTTGACAATTGTCGTGTTCGTCCATGAGATGGGGCATTATCTTGTCGGGCGCTGGTGCGGTATCGGCGTGAAGGCATTTTCCGTTGGTTTTGGCCCCGAGCTTATCGGCTTTACTGATAGGCACGGCACACGCTGGAAGCTGTCTGCCATACCGTTGGGTGGCTATGTCAAGTTTGCAGGCGATGAAAATGGCGCCAGCATGCCCGATCAGGCAGCGCTTCAAACCATGTCGGACGTTGAGCGAAAATCGGCCTTTCAGACCCAGCCAGTCTGGAAGCGCGCCGCAACGGTGGTGGCCGGGCCGCTTGCCAATGTACTTTTGACCATCGTTATTTTCGCGGTGTTTTTCGCGGTCAACGGCCAGATCATAACCAATCCGGTGATCACAAAATTGGTACCCGGTTCAGTGGCCGAAGCCGCCGGGTTCCAGCCGGGCGACCGATTCTTGTCGATTGACGGCAATCCTGTCGAATCATTTTCTGACTTGCAGCGCTACATAGCGCCGCGGCCTGATCAGGAAATGACCTTTGTCATGGACCGGAAAGGTCAGAAACTGACCCTCAAAGCGTCGCCGCAGACACGCGAAATTGATGATGCGCTGGGCAACAAGGTCAAGGTCGCCGTTCTGGGAATTCAGACCAGTCCCGCGGAAGGCGGCTTCGAGGTTCGCAAGTTCACTCCGCTTCAGGCTTTGGGTCAATCGGTCAAGGAAACGGGCTATATCGCCGGTGAAACAGGCAATTTCATTGTCCGTCTCGTCAAGGGTCGCGAGGACAAGTGTCAATTGGGCGGACCGGTCAAGATCGCCACAATGGCAGGTCAGGCGGCCAAGCGCGGCGTTGATTGGCTCATCCAACTGGGCGCTTTGCTTTCGATTGGTATTGGCCTCTTGAACCTGCTGCCGATTCC
>JANMEX010000030.1:0-4792 GCA_031377485.1 Phyllobacteriaceae bacterium | reverse complement strand
ACATGATGACATTTTCACGCTGCCAAAAATCAAAATGCCCCATCAACAGCTGTTCGTTGATTAGCGTGACCAATTTGGCCACTTCATTGGCACGGCCGCGGGCAACCTTCATGTCGAACGCACATGCCAAATGCAACGCTTCGCAATCTTCCATCCACGAATAAGAGACCGTGTAGGCAGACAAACGCCCGCCAACATTGATGGCAATCTCATCCTCACCCGCGCGCTCAAACGCCCATTCTCGCTGGCTCGCCACGCTTTCAATCACATCCAGCGGATGCGCATCACGGGCAAATTCGGCGTCTAACAGTCTCATTCTCAAAAATTCCATATCCGCGCGACTGGCGCCTGTCGCCATGTCTCGATGTCCAAACGCCTTACGAGGAAACCCGGCAAACCATGGCGGAAAAACACCCTGCCCTGACATCTGCCGAAACACTGTTGAACCCCTCGAAACGAACAGTCTCGAATCATTCAATGATTTCAGTCTATTGATGGAGAGACACTTCGCCAGTCAATTTTCGGATTTGGTCAAAATCGGGTGTGGAAAGTGGGCAGTTACGAAATTTTATGCACAGGGCAAGTGATTCAAAAGACTCCGTAATTTGTCATTTCGGAGTCTGAAATGCGAAGCTGTGGATTACTTTTCTTTGGACGCCGAAGTCGTTGGCTTTTTAGCCTTCACCGGCAATTCCGCGCCTTCAAGAACGGCAATCCGCGCCTCCAGCGCAGCGAGCGCCTGCTTGAGAGATTCGTTCTCGGCTCTCGCGTTCTGCGCCATCTCGGTTACAGCATCGAATTCCTCGCGCTTGACCAGATCCATCGAGTTCAGGAACTTCTCACCCTGTGCCCTGAATGCGCCTTCAACTTCCTTGCGCACACCCTGAGCGGCGCCAGCGGCATCAGTCATCAGTTTGGCAAATTCATCCAATATGCGGTTCGGGCCAGTGCTCATTTTGCGTCTCCATCAGTGACTGGCCTTGACTTAGGAACTCCACCTCCCGAAAGCAAGTTGGAGCTTTGCCGCAGTGCTTGACCTTCTTCAGGCCAACCGCCAAGTTCGCCGAAAATCAGGAGGCGGGAAGCCGCACATCAATCCATGATATCTCCCGCACTCACCCTCACTGCTCTCGTCTACCCGCAGTTCAATCCGATTGCGCTTCAACTTGGGCCGCTATCCATCCATTGGTATGGGATCGGCTACGTCGTCTCGATCCTGTTTGCCTGGTGGTATTCCAAACGGCTCGTCGCCAATCCGGCGCTGTGGCACAATGGCCAGCCACCGATCAAACCGGTGGATCTGGATGACTTTGTCACATGGGCCGCGCTCGGCGTGGTGCTCGGCGGACGTATCGGCTACATCTTGTTTTACGATTTCGCCCGCTTTGCCTCCGACCCGCTTTCGATGTTTGCCGTCTGGAACGGAGGCATGTCCTACCACGGCGGCATGTTGGGCACGATCATCGCGATGGTGCTGTTTGCGCGCAAGCGTGGAATCCCGGTCTGGACGATGTTCGACACTGTCGCCGCCGGCGTTCCATTTGGCTTGGGCGTCGGCCGCCTGACCAATTTCATCAATGGCGAGCTCTGGGGCCGGCAAACTGACGTCCCTTGGGCGTTCCAGTTGCCCAACGGCGAAATCCGCCACCCGAGCCAACTTTATGAAGCCCTGCTTGAAGGACTGCTGCTGTTTCTGGTCCTGCGGTTCCTCACGCACCGGATGTTTAAACTGAAAACACCGAAATTCATTGGCGGGGCATTTGTTTGTGGTTATGGCCTGTCGCGCATTTTCATCGAGCTTTTCCGCGTTCCAGATGCGCAATTGGGTTATCTTGCAGGCGGCTGGTTGACGATGGGCATGATCTTGTCAACACCAATGGTACTGGCCGGCATCTGGGCGATGGCAACAGCCAAAGCGCCGACCGGAGCTTCATGACCCCGCTCGAAACCAAAATCCGCCGCCAGATCGAAATGGCCGGTCCAATGCCGGTTGCTGAATATTGGACCCACTGTCTGTTTGATCCGCAGCACGGCTATTACACCACCCGCCAGCCCATCGGAGCGGCAGGCGACTTCACAACCGCGCCGGAAATCTCGCAAATGTTCGGCGAAATGCTGGCTGCATGGTGGCTGGCAACAGTGCGCGGGAACGGCATCGCACCTGACCTGGTCGAAATCGGCCCCGGCAAGGGAACGCTGATGGCCGATATATTGCGCACACTGGGCAAACTCGATCCGAGGCTGAAAGAAAGACTCCCGGTTCACATGATCGAAGTCAGCCCACGGTTGAGCGAAATGCAGCGACAAAAGCTGGCGGATTGCGGGTTTCAAATTACATGGCATGAAACGATTGCGACATTGCCGAAAGCACCGGTGGGTGTGCTTGCCAACGAATTGTTTGACGCAATACCAATCCGGCAGTTCATCAAATCAGGCAAAGACTGGAACGAAGTCACTGTTGCGATCAGCGAAGACAAAAGCCTGGCTTTTGCTGCAATGCCGGTGTCGCTTGACCGCAACATACTGCCACCTGGAGAAGATACGCAGCCGGATGGAACGATCTTCGAATATGCGCCGGCACGTGAAGCGTTGATCGCCGATATAGCCCACCATATTGATGGCTATGGCGGCTTTGGCCTGTTCATCGACTATGGCCACGCACATCCGGGTTTCGGCGACACGCTTCAAGCACTGAAAGCCCATGCTATTGCCAGTGTCCTGGAAACGCCCGGCGAGGCCGATATCACCAGCCATGTCGACTTTCAAAGCCTCATAAAAGTTGCAGATGATCTTGGCTTGCAAACCAGTGAAATTCTCCCGCAAGGTGAATTTTTGACCCGTCTCGGCATCGTTGAACGCGCAAATAGCCTGATTTCATCCCAACCTCCACTTCGTAACAGTCTTGAAACAGCAATTGACCGGTTGGTATCTTCAAAACAAATGGGTAGTCTTTTCAAAGTGTTGGGCGTGGCACACAAATCAGTGGCGCTGCCGGAAATGCAAATGGGCCGTTGACGCAGTACATGTCTATGACCACTTTAGTTCAGACAACAACAGAATCGGCAAACATGACCGAACGTAACACGCTCTCCCCGATCACCAGTCCCCTATTGAGCGACAACAATATTGTCCATGGATTTTTCACGCGCCATGGTGGCGTTTCGACGGGCATTTATGAAGGCCTGAATGTCGGCATTGGCTCTTCCGATGAACGGGCGTTGGTCGAGGAAAACCGCCGCCGCGCCGCGCTTCATTTGGGCGTAGAGGCTTCACGGCTGGTCAATCCTTGGCAGGTCCATTCGCCGGACGCTGTGATCGTCAACGCACCGTTTGAAGGCGAACGTCCCAAGGCTGACGGCATCGTCACCGCAACTCCCGGCCTCGCCATTGCGGTTGTGACTGCCGATTGCGGGCCAATCCTGTTTTCAGATTCGAAGGCTGGTGTGATTGGCGCGGCTCATGCAGGATGGAAAGGCGCAATCGGCGGTGTGCTGGAAAACACTATTGCCGCCATGGAGACACTCGGTGCAAATCGCGCAAACATCAAGGCTGTGCTTGGCCCCTCAATTAGCCAGGCGAACTACGAAGTTGGCCCGGAGTTCGTCGCCACTTTCCTGAGCCATGACATTCGCAACGGGCAATGGTTTGCACCTTCAAAAAACGTCGGGCATTCCATGTTTGACCTCTGGGGCTATACACTCTCCCGGCTGGATGCTGCAGGCATTGATGCCTTCTGTGTCAATCGCTGTACCTATGCAGACGACGCAAGTTTTTACTCCTATCGCCGCACCACACACCGGCAAGAACCAGACTATGGGCGGCAAATGTCCGCCATAATGCTCAAAGGATAATCCATGGCTTTGCACTTTGAACGCTTAGAATTTGCCAATCGGCTGACACAGTTCACTGCTGCCATGGCGGAGCGCAAGCTGGATGCAGTACTCTTGTTTTCGCAGGAGAGCATGTATTGGCTGACCGGCTACGATACGTTCGGCTTTTGCTTTTTCCAAAGCCTAGTCGTTAAATCCGATGGTTCGATGGTGCTCCTCACCCGTTCGGCTGACTTACGTCAAGCGCGCCACACATCAATCATCGACAATATCGTCATTTGGGCAGACCGGGACAATGCCAACCCGGCATTTGATCTGCGCAATCTTCTGTCGGACCTTGGCCTGTTGGGCATGAAAATCGGCGTGGAGTACCAAACCCACGGTCTAACCGCCGCCAACGGCCGCAAGTTGGACGAACAGCTGAATACCTTTGCCGCACTTTCTGACTTCTCTGGCGTGGTCGATGGACTGCGTGTTATCAAGAGTCCGGCGGAAATCGACAAGGTTCGAAAAGCCGCGGATCTTGGCGATGCCGCGCTCGAGCGTGCACTTCCGTTGATCAAAGCGGGCGGCGATGAAGGCGCAATTCTTGCCGCCATGCATTCCGCAATTTTTGAAGGCGGCGGCGATTATCCGGCCAACGAATTCATCATAGGCTCCGGGCCTGACGCCCTCTTGTGCCGCTATAAGGCTGGCCGCCGCAAGCTTGATCCGGTCGATCAGCTGACGCTTGAATGGGCCGGTGTTTATAACCATTACCATGCAGCCCTCATGCGCACAGCCGTCATTGGACCGGCCACGCCGCGCCATCTGGAGCTGCAAGCAGCAGCCCATGAAGCACTGCTTGCCGTAGAGGCAACAATGGTGCCGGGCAGAACATTTGGCGAAGTTTTCGGCGCACACGCTGCAGTTATGGACGCGCACGGTTTGATCCGGCACCGGCTAAACGCATGTGGCTATTC
>JANMEX010000019.1:0-4906 GCA_031377485.1 Phyllobacteriaceae bacterium | reverse complement strand
CCGCATCGGCATACGCGTTTCAACACTGTCGCCGGGGCGGTACATGGTAGCGGTCACATATCCACCAGCGCCCCAATCAGCGCCGACCGGAATGTCGATAGTCGCGCCTTCCTTCGGCACGGACGCTGTCTGCGTCGCCAGCAGCTTTTCTGCGCCGATGGTGATCAACACTTCGCCGGCAAAGCGCGGCGTGATCTTCAGCTTGGCAGTCTCGCCAAGCGCGTAGCTTGCCTTATCGAGCGCGATTTCAAGCCCGTCAGGTGTTTCAGTCGAAGCGGATTCAACATACCAGCCGGCATAGAAATCCGAGCTGGTGATCGGCCCGTCTTCCTCGGGGCTGGAAACTTCCAGCCGGTAGTGGCCCCATTCGACATTGGAGGAAATAGCGACCTCTTCATCCGTCTTGGTCGAGATTGTCCCATCCGCCACTTTGGTCGAGAAGTTCACCGGCTCATACCGCCACGACGAGCCGTCGCGGTACCATTGGTAATTCCGGTCAATCTTGACCAGCGTCCAGTTAAGACCCTCCAGCGCGGTGCGCTCACCATCGGCGTTTGTGCTGATCACCTTGAATGACACAGACGAGTTTTCCGATGTCTGGCCATCTGCGAAATTCTGTTTGATGCCGATCATGTCCGCTGACGGCGGCACGGGAATGTCAACCGAACGCTCCACGGCACGTCCGCCGTTTTCTCGCATCCGAAGTGTCACCTTGGCCGAATGCATCAGTCCGGTATCCGGCTCCTGTTCAAGCGATAGCGGAATGCTCGCCTTGCCGTCGGCATCAAGCACCGGCAAATCGGTGAGGTCGAATTTCGCAGGCGCTTCAGGTTCCGCATCATCGTCCACGAAGCCAAAATCATAGCCTTTGAATTTGTCCCAAACACGAACCGGCGTGAACACCATCTCGCCTTCAAGCGTCAGCCCTTCGGCCGGTGCGCCATATAGATAACGTCCCGCAACCTCTGCCGTCGCATTGCCGTCAGCATCAAAGCCTGCTGAAGTCAGGTCAAATTCTGTCCGGTCAGGGATAAAATCCTCGACCAACACCTGTTTTTCAGCCACCGGAGGCGATTTTGGGTCAGTGTGGATCTGAATTGCCCAAGCGCCCTGCTGCGCATTGTCAGGCAGGGCAAGGTCAACATTATGCCCGCCCCCATTTTCGCCGCTCGAAACAAGGCTGCGTTCCTCCACGCCGTCCGGGCGTACAAACACAAAGGTCAGCGGCAAACCGGGTACCGCATTTGCAGCGCTGTCACGCGCCAACGCAGCGGCATGTATGGTCTCGCCCGGGCGGTATACGCCGCGCTCGGTATAGGCATAGACATCCAGTGCGCCAGGCGAAGGACGCCCGGTCACGCCGCGGTCTGACAGATCAAATCCGGCCTTGGACATGTCGAGAAACACAAAGTCGCCGCCATCCTTGTCCGCGGTCAAGACTGAAGGCGCAAGGCTGTCCGTTCCGCGCGTGCGCCCCGGCTCAAACACTGCTTTACCGTCGGCATCAGTCACCGCTTCACCGAGCAGATCATTGTTTTTTGCAAGCAGCTTCAGCGCTACACCGGCAAGCGGCTTGGCTGTGCCGAGCGAGCGGGCGAACACCGTCAGCCCGTCGGTTCCCGCAAATGTGGAAAGTCCAATATCGGAAACGACAAACCATTGTGTCGCCTTGGCGTCCCACTCTTCGGCTTTTGACCCATGTGCCACAGCCGTCATCACGTAGACGCCGGGCTTCCGGTTCGGCAGAGCCTCGTCAACCGGAAACGACGTAATCGTTTCCTTGTTCAACTCCATCTCAAGCGACATGGCGCCGGTCCACACCGGTTCGCCAATTTCTGTTTTCACCCGCTCGATGCCGTAGCTATCCAACTGTGTCAGGAATTGTGATCCGTAGAGTAGCGCCGGCAGCGAGCGGTCGTTGACGCGGTACAGCGAGAGGTCTGCGCTGGTCAGGTTGACAGCAGTTACCGGAATGCCGCGCCGCGCTGCGCCGGGAAGCACATACGCCTCGCCATTGAAGCGCACATAGGCGTCGCGGTCGCGCACAAAAACCGACAGTGTGACCGGGCTTTCAATGACTTCGTCCACAACAGACGGCAGGCCTTGGCGCACTGTGACTTCATAGCGTTTGCCATATTCGAGGCCATCGGCGCAAAGCTGCTGGTCTTCCTTGCTCACCGATTTCGGCGCTTGCCCGTCAATCAGCAAAAATGAAGCAAAATCCGCTTCCGCCAACGACTCGGAAAACTGCACGCAAACGCGCGGCGTTTCAGACGCCGTATCGACTGTGTGGTCGGTGACGCGGAAACCTTTGCGCGAGAGCAAATCTCTGTAGGCGTCTGCCACGCTTTTGTTGTCCACCAGTTCAAGGCTGGCCTTGTAGGCGTTCAAGGCCGCACGGGACTCACCGCGTTTGTCGAGTGCTTCGGCAAGTGCAACCAGCGCATCTGCGCGGCTGTTTTTTGTGCGCGATGTGAGAAATGCATTCAGCGCCGCCGAAGTTGCAGCCTGCTGCAGGAAATAACTCTCATTGTCGTTTGGCCGCGTCTGCGCTGCGCTGCGGGACAGTTTTGCCCAAAGCACTGTGTCATCGGGCGAAAGCGAGGCGGCAATGCCGTAGGTTTGGTAAGCCGAGCGCGGATCGCCTGTCTGCATGGCGGTGTCTGCGGCGATAATCATGGCATCGAGGCTTTGTTGCGGATTCTTTGGCGCGGCTGCAATCAGGTTGTTGCGATAGGTAAGTGCCTCTCCGTCCCATGCGCCAGTGAACGAAAGCGCCTCAGGCGCGCCGATCTGAGGTTCCGCAGACGCCAGAACAACTTTCCCTGCCACCGATCCTGCAAATTTTTCCAGCTTGCCCTGATCGGTTTTCAGGAAACACCAAGAGGCTTTCTTGTTGTAGGTGAAAGCCTTGCAGCGCTTGTCGTCGAGGCAAATCGCAGAACATTTGTCCAAAGTGACATTCTGTTCGGTGCGCAAGTCAAACCCGAAATAATCTCCGTTTTCAGTCAGTTCAATCCGTCGGGACTGGTCCGCTGCGCTGGCAGTTCCTGTCAGACCTGCAATCAGGATGAGGGAAGAGAAAATACGGGCGAAAAACGACATCGGTGAACTCCCATTCAACCGCGCCCCTGCGCATATTTGTCATTCCGGACGCCGCACAAGTCAATCATGCTTTTTGCGGCAGGTATATGACGCAAAGTCAGATACCTGCCGCAAAGTCACAAATTTCTTATGCGTACAACCGCCCCGTCGTGGTGGCCAGGAAGGCATCCAGCAAAATATCTTCCTGCTTGAGGAAGCCTCGCTGTGGCAGCGTGCCATCGCGGACCATTTCGATGACAGCGACTACCGAGGCCGATGTTGTCCAGGCGATGGCGGTTCGTGACTTTCCGGCAATGTCGATAGGCCGGTATGCGCGCACAAATTCCTTGCGCAGCAACTGTCCGTTGATCTCACCTTCAGCCGCAACATGAACATAGACCACATCATCATCAACCGGCGGTTTTGCATGCGTAAGGATCTTGCCTGCCTGCTCGCGGTGGTCACGCATCAAAAGTTCATGGAAGAAAAAGTTCATCAATTCCATGTGGCCAGGATATCGCATGGTTTTATAGTCAATGTTGTCGACCTTGCCCAAATACGTATCGCACATCGTGCCTAGTCCGCCGGACGTGGTGAATGCTTCGAGCTTGACGCCATCAATGTAGATGGTTTCCATCCACTCCATCGCAGACACCAGCTTGCGCACGCCGCCTTCAACAACTTCGCAATCGTTCAGATATTCATTGACCACGCCCTCCGGCGACCAGTTGAACGCATAGCCCATCAGCCCCGTCGGGTTCTGCGGCAATGCACCGACACGCATGCGGATAGAGCGGCAATGGTCGAACATCGCAATCTTCGACGCGCCAACGATACCAACAAAACCCGGCGCGAGGCCGCACTGTGGTGCCATCAACCCCTTGGACGATTTCGCCAGTTCCTGAATATGGTTGGTCGTCGGCACGTCTTCGGTGAGGTCGAAGTAATGAATGCCCGCATTGTGCGCGGCATTGGCCACGCCCTTGTTCAAATGATAGGGCAGGCACGAAAGCACAGCGTCAACCTTGGCAAACGCCACGCCAAGATCGCCCTCCGATGAGGTGTCGAGGATCGCAACAGGAAAAGTTCCGGCGCTCAGCGGCATCCGCAGGTCATAGCCCTGCACCTCAAACCCGCTGTCATGCAGCAATTGTGCAGCCAGGCTTCCGACTTTGCCGAGGCCGAGAACGGCGATCTTTTTCATGGGTAGTCCCTCCGGGTTGGAACTCTCCCTTCGCCCCGTCTCTTGCGGGGAGAAGGTGCCCTAAGGGCGGATGAGGGGCAGCGCCGAGCCTTGAAAACTGGCCTGTTCTCGCTGCCAATCTCCGCCCTTTGAGCTGCCCCTCATCCGGCCCGATGGGCCACCTTCTCCCCGCAGGCGGGGCGAAGGAGAGAGGTCAGATATCGAACTTTATGCCCTGCGCCAGCGGCAGGTTGCGCGAGTAATTGATCGTGTTGGTCTGGCGGCGCATGTAGGCGCGCCATGCGTCCGAGCCACTTTCGCGCCCGCCGCCGGTTTCCTTTTCGCCGCCAAATGCACCGCCGATTTCCGCGCCCGAC
Source organism: Phyllobacteriaceae bacterium (assembly GCA_031377485.1). Taxonomy (GTDB): domain Bacteria; phylum Pseudomonadota; class Alphaproteobacteria; order Rhizobiales; family Rhizobiaceae; genus JANMEX01. The sequence goes on along the minus strand of JANMEX010000019.1, from coordinate 262 downwards.
GGGCCGATATTGACGTTGGCAATGCCGCAATCCGAGCCACCCGCAGACAGGAATTCTTCTGTCTCGCGCACGTCGGTCGAGAAGATGCACGATGATAGGCCTTGCGGCACTTCGTTCTGCATTTCAATGGCTTGCGCCAATGTCTTGTATCCCATGACATAAAGGATCGGAGCGAAGGTTTCCTTGTGCACGATCTCTGTCTGGCCAGGCATTTCAACGATTGCCGGATGTACATAGGCCGCATTGCCGTGACTGTTGTGCA
>JANMEX010000508.1:0-9304 GCA_031377485.1 Phyllobacteriaceae bacterium | reverse complement strand
CCGCCGATCTGTGGCGGCGGGTTGGCGACGACCCAGGTTTTCACATCCGTGATCTTGGACATTTTCATTTGAGTTCAATCCCTAATTCTACTGCGACGCGGCAATTGGTGCAATTTTCTGCGCTTCCGGTGCTCACGGACTTATATGTCCGCTGCGCTCCGGTTCTCGAAAATCACCCCACTTACCGCGCCGCAGCGAATTATGAATTAAACTCAAGCGTGGTCCTCCAGAATGAGCTCTGCGCCCTTCCAGCCGACGGCGATGGCGGGGGCGTTGGTGTTGCCGGTGATGAGGGTGGGGAAAACTGAGGCGTCAATGACGCGCAGGCCTTCGATGCCGTGGACTTTGAGGCGCGGCGAGACGACGCTGTCGCTTTCGTCTGGCCCCATGCGGCAGGTGGAGACCGGGTGATAGACTGTGCCGGAACGTCTGCGGAAATCAGCGACCAGATCTTCGTCGCTTTGCACCTTCGGGCCCGGCAGCAGCTCTTCCTCGATGAGGTTGGCTATTGCAGGCTGCGCGGCGATCTTGCGCAGATATTTCACGGCATCAAGCATTTCCGAAACATCGTCTTCATGCGAGAGCGCGTTGGCCACGATGCGCGGATGATCGAAAGGGTTTCGCGACTTGATGGCGATATGGCCACGGCTGGAGGTGCGGCAGTTGGACAGACCTATGGAGAAACCCGGCCACGGGTCTGGCGTCAAGATTGGGCGCTCGCCGGGCTTTGGGATCACCGTCGAAAACACCTGAAAATACAGCTGCATGTTCGGGCGTTGGTATTTGTCCGATGTGCGGAAAAAGCCGCCACCCTGATTCATCGAGATCGCCAAAGGGCCATTTCGGAACAGAATGTATTGCAGGCCGATCATCAGCTTGCCCCACCACGGGCGCAGCGTCTGGTTCAGTGTCGGGACCTTGGCCTTGAATGTGTAGTTGATCCCCTGATGGTCCTGCAGGTGCTGGCCGACATTGGTGTTGGCGTGAACGACCGGAATAGCGAGACTGCCAAGCAATGCCGGATCACCGATACCGGAAAGTTGCAAGAGTTGTGGTGAGTTTACCGAGCCGCCGGACAGGATCACTTCGCGCCCTGCGCGGGCGGACTTGGTAACGCCGCCCTTTTGGTATTCGACGCCGATTGCGCGTTTGCCTTCGAACAGGATGCGGCTCACATGGGCACCGGTCAGTACTGTCACGTTGCTGCGCTTCATGGCTGGGCGCAAGAATGCGCGCGAAGCGGACATGCGGCGGCCGCCCTTGGTGTTGATCTGGTAGAGGCCGGCGCCTTCCTGTGATGCTCCGTTGAAATCGTCATTGAGCGGCAGGCCAGCCTGCGTAGCGGCTTCGATGTAGTTTCTGGTCAGCGGGTGAATGTTGCTGTCGATGCGCGAGATGCGGATCGGGCCGCCAGCGCCGCGCCATTGGTTTGCGCCACCTTCGTAATCCTCCAGTCGCTTGAAGATGGGCAGCATGTCGGCCCAGCCCCAGCCCTTGTTGCCGAGCGCCTCCCACTCGTCATAATCTTCCTTGGCACCGCGTATCCAGACCATGGCGTTGATCGAGGATGAGCCGCCCATAACCTTGCCGCGCGGCCAGTGGTCGGCGTTTCCGGCAAGGCCCGGATCAGGCTCGGCCTTGTACATCCAGTTGACGGTTTTATCGAAAAACATCTTGCCGTAGCCAAGCGGCATCTGGACGTAAAAGCGCATGTCCGTGCCGCCGGCTTCCAGCACCAGAACGGAGTGCTTGCCCGATGCGGACAAGCGTTCGGCAAGGACAGAGCCTGCTGAACCTGAACCGACGATGATGAAGTCAAAAGTCTGCATGAGAACCTGAAGTCTGGCAGAGCGGCAGGCCGTGCCTTTATGTCATGCAAAGGTAGTCGGCGTGCGGTTTTGTGTTCCAGAGCATGCGCCGCGCCCTGTCAGAATTGCGACGGGGCAAATGCAGGCACAGCGACATCAGGATGGTGGTTTGCCAGAAACGACGCACTTGCCGTTGACGGCAAGGTGAGGCAAGCATACCCAAACCAATACTTTATTCCACTGAGGAACATTGGCCATGAGCGATCAAACACCACGGGGCGATCTCACCTTGCGCACCCTTGCCATGCCCGGCGATGCCAATGCCGCCGGTGACATTTTCGGTGGCTGGGTCATGGCGCAGATGGATCTGGCCTCGGGCATCCGCGCTGCAGAGCGGGCAGGAGGGCGCGTGGTCACGGCAGCGGTCAACGAGATGTTTTTCGAAAAGCCGGTGAAAATCGGTGACACGCTCAGTGTCTACACCCACATCGAGAAGGTCGGGCGCACGTCAATGGTGCTGAAGGTCGATGCGATTGCGCAAAGGTATTTGACGCAGGTGGAGGAGAAGGTGACCAGCGCAAGGTTTGTTATGGTGGCGCTGGATGCCGAAGGCAAGCCAACGCCGGTGCCGGCTGCGTGATCTAGCGGCAGGCCTTATACCCCGACCGCCGCTCCATGATGTCGAAGTGGAAATGGTCCTTGTGGGCCTTGTTGTAGCCGGGGCCGAGGACGGTTGAGAAATATTGGCAACCGTCGGAGCGGACAGTGTTTAACAGGCCGCGTTCGCGGAAGGCGAAGAAACCCTTCTTGCGCACCAGAATGTCATGGCCGTTGTTGAGTTCGATTTTGGCGATATCAATCGCATTGCCCTTGGAATGTTCCGACATTTTATCGACGCCGGCGCCAACCATTTTGCGGCAGGAATAGGATGAGGCTTGGGTGATCGTATCGACACCGGAAAAGTAACGAAGCCGGGCGGCGGGTTGAAGTTCATGCTTGACCCAACGCGAGAACGTGAGGGCCATTTCGCAGTTTAGCGTTGCTGCGGGTTTCAATTTGGCGCGGCCCGGCAGTCCGGACACTTCAATCGGGTAGTTGATGGTGCATACGCCGCCGTCATTGATAGGCGGCAGTTCGCGCCAAGTGACGCCAAGTCTTTTCAAATCCTTGCGGCAAGCGACTTCCTCGGCAGGCATCCCGGAATTGTCGGCGCGGCCAAGGCCAAATGGATTGGTCAGGCGTGAAAACCCTGCCGGAATGGGGCGTGAAATCAGTTGGTCGCCGGGAGCGGCCTCTTCGACGGTCAACGGCGTGCCGAACTCTGGCGCGACTGGCTCGGAAATTGGCGCTTCAATCGCCTGCGAGATGGGCGCGGGCGCGATCAATGCAGACGTCTGCATCCCGACGTCAACATCCGGACGCATGACAGTTTCGCTCGTGCACGAGGACAAAAGCGCGGCGAAACACAGGGTACGCAAGACAATACGCATTGGACAATCCTTGAGGGAATATGAACAATATCGCTCAAAGATGAATCGTTCGTCAGCGCGGGGGTTAAGACCTGTGGTGATTTGAGGGCATTTTCAGGCAGGTTCCCTCGGCCGGCATTGTTCCAATCCAAAGTCATCGCTCTCTATTGGCAGAACGGCTTGCCTTTGCGCGGTGCCAAATCGAAATGGAAATGCACAGCGTGATCAGCGTCACTGCCTGGACCGAGCACGGTGGTGAATGGGCCGCATGCCGCTGCGCGGATGGCACTTAAAAACGCGTCGTTTTTTTCATTCGTTTTATCCGCAGCTTTTACCGGAATCGTATCACCTGAGGCAGTGATGAAGGCGCCGATGTCGATGGCGCGCCCATAAGCATGTTCCGAGAGATTTGTTGTGCCGTTGCGGACGCGGCACACGTAGGCTGAGTCCTGGCGGAACGTCTTGATGCTGCTGCCAAGAATCGTGATGGCTTTTTGCTGGGCGACGTCGCGCAGGAAAGTGGCAAGGGCAACCGCCGTTTCGCAGGAAAGCTGTGCCGGTGGTTCCAGTGCCGAGCCATCGGGCAGGGCTGCAATTTCAACCGGATCGTCGATCATGCAGCCCTTCGGATCGCTCACTGGCGGCAGCGCTTTGTACGATGTTTTCATGGCTTTCAGGCGGTCATGACAAGGCGTTGTTTTCAGCGGTTCGGGTATGGTCACAACGGGCCGCGCCACAGGTATCGGAACATCGTCTGCCGTGGCTTGGAAAAGCATCATCGCCAGCAGGCAGGCAATTGCAGAGACAATTTGCTTCATCGGCAACGAGTCCCACGTCCGGCGTGCAACCACAAGCAAACTCTTTGGCAAAGTGAACTTGACAGCGGGATCAGCCTGAACCAAGCGTTCGTTCATCCCCATAAATTCGGAGTCTTCCATGTCGCTGCTGTCGCCAAGCGTTCTTCCAATTCTGCTTCTCGTCGCGTCCAATGTCTTCATGACATTTGCCTGGTATGGCCATCTGAAGTTCACCGGCGCGCCCTTGTGGATCGCGGTGATGGTTTCCTGGGGCATCGCATTTTTTGAATAATGGCTTGCCGTTCCGGCCAACCGGATTGGCCATCAAGTCTATTCAGCGGCGGAATTGAAGACGATGCAGGAAGTGATCACGCTGATTGTCTTCAGTCTGTTTTCGGTATTCTGGCTGAAGGAAAGCTTCACCACCGGCCACGTCATCGGTTTTGCGCTGATCGGCACCGGCGCGGCGGTTATTTTCCGCGCTTAGACGCGTTGTTATTTCGCATTTCTCTTAAACGCTTGATGTCCCATCAAACTGGATTTTGAGTCAGACTCTTGGCATCTTTCCGGTTCAAATACATCGGCACCAATTCCACCGCGAGCATCGCGCCAAAGATCAGGGCACATCCCGCCATCGCCATCAGGCCAAGGCGTGTGCTGTTGAACAGGGCATCAAAGAAAGCGGCGAACAGGGCTTCGGAGGACAGGAAAATCGCGGCCTGCGCTGCTGTTGTCCAGCGCTGGCCGATGGATTGGAGCGTGAAGGCAATGCCGCCGGCGAAAATGCCTGCGAACAGGATTTCGTTGGAGGCCAGCACGGCCGCATACCAGTCGAGCTTTTCGAATGAGAATGCCAGGATCATGCCAAACACGGCGGTTACTGCAAACTGTGTCACCGCCTGCGCCACCGGCCTGCCTGAACTTGCGGCATAGCGGGTAATGAACAGGATCTGCAGCGCCCAGAAGAAGGCGCAAATGATGGTGTACCAATCGCCGGTCGCCAATTTGTCGAGCGCTCCGCCAGATAGAAGAAAGATGCCGAACAATGCACCAAAAGCGGCTGGCCAGACCACCCAATGCGGCCATTCTCTATAAAGCGCAACGCCGAGGAACGGCACCATGATCAGATACAGCCCGGTCAGGAAGCCGGAGTTTGTAACCGATGTCGTCATCAGACCGGCCTGCTGCGACAGCATTCCCAGAAACAGGGTGAAGCCAATGCCGGTGAATGCCTTCCACTCATAAGCGGTCAATGGTTTTGCAGCGTTGCGGGCCTCGCGCATCGCCAATGGCAGCATCACGATTGTTGCCACAGTAAAGCGCAAGCCAATGAAAAAGAACGGACCGATGTGCTCCATCGCATCGGACTGGGCGATAAAGCCCATGCCCCATATTGCGGCGGTGATCAAAAGGACGAGGTTGGCTTTGGCGCGGGTCATGTCAAATTCCGGTTTGCGCCGCTTCCTATCCGGTCTTCTTCCATTTGTCAGGAGCCGAGAGACGATGTTTTGTCAGCACTTGCCAGCCGGGCATTCCGCTTCTAGGTAGGCAGTTGTCGAAAGTGGCGAGGATCGGACAGCAGTCCGGTCACTTCCAAGGCCGAATGCAAGACCAAAACGCCTTTGTCCGCGGCCAGTCGATTTGCGATAAAACAATACCGCGACGTGAACAGCGCCTTTGCGCCGGACCATCTGGCGGGCCACACTGGATAGGGAATTGTCATGACCGTTGAACCTGAAGCTGTGGCGATTGCGAAGAAACCCGGAACCGGCACGCGCTCACCCGCTTTCATTTTCATTTTCATCACAGTGCTGCTCGACATTCTGTCGATCGGCATCATCATTCCCGTATTGCCGAAGCTGGTGCAGACGCTGCTTGGCGGTGACATTGTGCGCACCGCCGAATTGTTCGGCTGGTTCATCTCCGTCTGGGCGGTGGCGCAGTTTCTGTTTTCGCCGGTCATGGGTGCACTCTCCGATCATTTCGGGCGGCGGCCAATCGTTCTGACCTCAAACCTGGCGCTCGGCATTGACTATGTGATCATGGCGTTCGCGCCCAATCTTTGGGTGTTGTTTGCCGGGCGAATTGTGTCGGGCATTGCGTCTGCAACTGTTTCCACAGCGCAGGCCTATATCGCCGACATCACCGCGCCGGAAAAACGCGCCGGTGCCTTTGGCATGTTGGGGGCGGCCTTTGGCATCGGGTTTGTGCTCGGGCCGGCTCTTGGCGGGGTGCTTGGCTATTATGATTTGCGCCTGCCGTTTCTGGTGGCGGCTTTCATGAGTCTGGCCAATTTCTGTTACGGCTATTTCATCCTGCCGGAATCGCTGGCGCCGGAAAACCGCGCTCCTTTCCGCTTTGCCAGGGCCAATCCGATTGGCTCGCTGCAAATGCTGGCGCGTGATCCGCAACTGCTGCGCCTTGGCGCCATCGGTTTTCTGCTGCAACTGGCGCATCAGGTTTTGCCGGCGGTTGCCGTGCTTTACATGGGTTTCCGGTACAATTGGCATGAGCGCGATGTCGGGCTAATGCTGGCGTTTGTCGGTGTTTGCGCCATGGTTGTGCAAGGCGGGCTGGTTCGTCCGGTCGTGGCGAAAATTGGCGAGCGCGCGGCGCTGTTGTTCGGGCTGGTTGCCGGCGCGTGCGGTTTTGCGATCTACGGCTTTGCGCCAACCGGTGCGATGTTCCTGATCGGCGTTCCGGTCATGGCACTTTGGGGCTTTGCGCAGCCATCCATGTCCGCTCTCATGAGCGAACGGGTGGAAGATGACGAGCGGGGCAAACTGCAAGGTGCTTCGGCGAGCCTGATGGGGCTTTCAGGCCTTGCGGGACCGTGGGTGTTTGCGCTGTCCTTTGCGTATGCAATTGATCCGACGAAAGGTCTGATGGTACCCGGTGTGCCATTTTATATGGCAGCTGGAGCGCTTGCCATCGCCGTGTTCGTTGCGCTCGGTGTCAAAAGAAAAATCTGAGCGGTTCGCTTGCGGGAATTTTGCAGTCGTGGTCTTCATTTGAGCCAGCGGACTGACAGGAGACCTATTGAATGCGCCAGATATTTCTTATTGCATTTTCCGTGTTGCTGGCAGGCGCGGCGCACGCCAGCCCGTACAAACAAGTCCGAGATACCGCTGTTTACTGTACGAACGGATTGTCCTGCGAACTTTCGCTGACGGCCAAGGGCGAGAGCAATGTGCTTTATTCACTTGCCCTGTCTCGCCCTTCCGGCCCCGACACTAAGATCAATCTGATCGTCAGGTCCACGTCACCGCTGGTCAGTAGCAGCAATCTGGTTTTTAACGCTGACGGCAAAGAGGTGATGACGCTCAGCGTTGATGACTTCGATTATTATGCCGACAACAATGAGTACACCGCCAAGGAGGCTGATGTCGGGCGCAAGTTGTTTACGCTGGTGAAAGACGCGACTTCGCTGAGCGTGAGCTACAAGATAAATGCACCTGCCGTGACAGTATTTTCCCTTTCAGGTGTCGCTGGCGCTGGTCTTTTCATGGACGAGGTGCAAGGGCGTCTTGACGCGACCGATGCGCTGGTGCGGGTGGGGGCCAAACAAACAGCTCCGTCGCCTGTGCGCGACATCAATGCGTTTGAACAACTTCCTGCTGTATTGCGCCCGGAATTTGAAGCAGAAGATTCGTCCTGCGGATTTTATAACAACAATCAGTTCAAATCCGGCTCGGGATTTGCCGTGACCTTGCCTGACGATGTTGAGCTTTTTATTCTGCCGTGCACGGATGGTGGTGCCTACAATCAGCCTTATGCGCTTTATCAAATCAGCTCCGGCAAATTGTCCGAAGTTTCGCTGCCGACAATGACAGAGGATGGGCCATCCACAACGGCGGGCGCGACCAACATTGGCTGGGATCAGCAGACTAAAATTTTGACTGCTTTCGACAAAGGGAGAGGCCTTGGCGATTGCGGGTCCATCGATAAATGGCTGCTGCGCGATGTGCCAGGAGAAGTCAGTTTTGCGCTCGTGGAATCGCGTGTGAAAGATGAGTGTGATGGCGAGGGCGAAGGCGGACCTGAAACCTGGCCGCTGATGTGGCCAAAGCGCTAATTCTTGACCGCGTGTGGCGCAGTCCTATCTTCGATCTGACGCGATGGCGAAATGTATCGCGCGAACGTGATTTGACCGTGATTGCGTGACAGCCCGATATCCGGTTTGGCGGTCAACCTTCAAAGGAGGCTTCGGCCATGAAATTCTTTTCTCCACTTGCTTTGTCTACTGCACTTGTCGTCGGTTTCTTCGTGATCCCAGCTTTTGCAATCGGGGATGCGCCCAAAGAAGATGCTGGCGCGACCATGACCAAGGAGCAGCAGGCTGAGAAGGACTGCAAAGCCACCAAAGGCAAGGTGTGGGACAAGCAGCACAAAAAGTGTGTCGATGCACAACAGGGCATGCTTGACGATGATTCGATTTACGAGACTGGCCGCGATCTGGCGATGATGGGCCGCTACGATGAAGCCATCACGATTTTGAACTTTGTGTCAAACCCGCAGGATAAGCGCGTTCTCAATTATCTCGGCTATTCCTACCGCAAGTCAGGCCAGATCGATGTTGGTCTCAAATATTATGCACAGGCACTGGCTGTTGATCCGAATTACGTGCTGGTGCGCGAATATCTGGGCGAAGCGTTAATCCAGAAAGGCGATTTGGCTGGCGCAAAAGCGCAGCTGATTGAAATTGAAACACGTTGCGGTGTCACCTGCGAACCTTATGTCGCGCTCAAGGATGAGCTGAGGAAGATCAACGCCATTTGACAGTGCATCGCTCTGCCGCAAGGTGAGATCGCCATATTTGCAGTTTCAGACATGGCGCAATTTTTAACGTGAATTTTGCCGGGAAACCGGCTATGCAGGCAACCAGATCAACGAGCGCGGTTCCCGTATTCGATTTCGGGGGCCGTTTTTATTTGTCCCGCGTGGACTTCAGGCAAGAGGAAGGGCCGGTTCGATGGAAAAAGTTCCAATGACGGCATCGGGTTTCACCAAACTCAAGGAATAACTGCGCTGGCGCCAACAGGAAGAGCGTCCGCGGATCATTGAGGCCATTGCTGAGGCCCGTTCGCATGGCGATCTCTCCGAGAATGCCGAGTATCATGCCGCCAAGGAACAGCAGTCGCTGAACGAAGGCCGCGTCGGCGAGCTGGAAGACTACATCGCCCGATCCGAAGTCATCGATGTGTCAAAGCTGACCGGCTCGAAGATCAAG
>JANMEX010000286.1:0-2779 GCA_031377485.1 Phyllobacteriaceae bacterium | reverse complement strand
AGTGAGATCATGGCGCTCGTGCCGGACCTTGCGATTGCACTGGAACAGACCGTCGAAGCAGGCCCGGTGGCCTTGTTCCACAAAGTGCTGGGCGACACCGGCTTCGCGACAATGCCGCAGGTGACCTAAGCCTTGCAACGCGGCCCGCCTGCGGTGATATCCGCAGGTTTTGTTGACATTGAGCCTGCCGACAATTTCCTTCGAGGGCGTGTTTCGGCGCTGTTCCGCTTCCCCGAACCGGGGCAAAATGTGCCGGTCAGGTTGTGATTGAACATAGGGATGCGGGCGAACGCTGCCAGCGGCGCTATCGAGGACGGACCATCGTTTCAGTGATGAGCAAGGGCGATGCCGCACACCAGACGCTGGAAGTGCGGTTTGGCATATTCTCGTTCCGGATGAAAATATCCGGACCGCCGGACGGGCTGGATATGGAAATAGTTTCCGCCCGTGCGGGCAGGTTGCCTTTGTCCGGAATTTTAACCTCGGGAATCGCTGCCACGGAACGGGTCGATGATCTTGGCCGCCACCTGTTTGACGTTGCAATCAGCTTGCCGGTGATCGGCAGGATTGTCCGCTACACGGGCTGGCTGGCGCTCTTGTAACCTGCGCGGTGGTTTGTATTTGCAATGTCGCCACCGGCCCAGGCCAGGACTTTCCTGTCCATGACCCAGAACCAAACCGGTGGAATCAACGTCAGCGCATAAGTGCCGGGATATCCGCTGGGCAGGCGCGGCAGTTCGGCAAAATTGCGCAGTGACTGGTATGGGCGCTGGGGGTTGGCGTGGTGGTCTGAATGGCGTTGCAGGTGGAACAGCATCAGGTTTGACGGAATGTGGTTTGTGTTCCAGGAGTGATGTGGCTGGCACGGCTCATAACGTCCGCTTGGCAGTTTCGCCCGCAACAGCCCGTAATGTTCGACATAATTTGCAAGCGTCAACTGCAACCAGCCAACCAGATGATGTAAAATCAGGAACGGCAGGACGATCCAGCCAAGCCAAACTGTCAGCATTGCCGCCATCGCCAGCGTCAGGACGTAGCCTTGCAACAGGTCATTTCGCATCGACCAGAAGCCCAAGCCCTTTTTGACAAGACGGTCACGTTCCAATTGCCAGCCACGCCGGGCTGTGCCCGGCAGTTCACGCAACGCAAACCGGTAGATGCTTTCGCCAAGTCGCGCCGACGCGGGGTCTTCCGGCGTCGCCACAAGCAGATGATGGCCGCGATTGTGTTCGATACTGAAGTGGGCATAGCCGGTCAGTGCGTTGATGAGTTTTGCCCCGAGCTGATCCAACGCATTCGGTTTGTGGCCAAGTTCATGGCCAACGGTCAAGCCACTGCCGGACGCGACGCCTGCGCCAACGGTCAGAATCAGTTTTGACCAGAGCGGCATCTCAAGCGTTGCGACAGCCCACATGACCGTGAAGAAACTGGCGTAAAATACTGGAACGGACGCAAACAAAAGGTACCGGTAGTACTGATCCGCTGACAAGTTCTCGATCACCTCTTCGGGAGGATTGCTCTCATCTTCGCCGAGCAACCAATCCAGCAAGGGAACGAATCCGAAATAGACAATGACGGGCAGCAACGAGAGCCAGAATGACCCGCTTACTTCAATAAGGACTACCGCACACAAGGGCATCGAAGGTGACAGCACCGAGAAAAACCACAGATACCGCTTTGCATCGCGATACCCTGTGTGTTCCCCGTCAGCTGACTGTCGAATTAAAATCATGTTGCAAGCGTGGCAGTTTTTTGGCGGCTGTCAATTCCGAGTTTCACTGGTTGATCGACATAATTGCCCAATGCGTTTGCTGGCAGGCATCGTCTTCACAGACATTGTGCATCCATAAAGCGCCATCGCCGAACATCACGCCATCTGCATTGACGAAGAGATCGCCGTAAGCCTGATCAGTGACGGTGGCTCTCGTTTCAGAATTGATAAGTGTTTCGAAATTTTCGATGAGTTCTGCACCTGATTGAACTTCATTGGTTTGGTTGTCGGCGTTTATGGAAAGCGGGAAGTCTGCCATTTCCGCGACGGCTTCCGCGTCATCATTGGCCATTGCTTGCTGCAGATGATCAAAGGCGTCTTTGAAAGAGGCAGAATTGCCATGCATGGATTCAATTTGTGCAGACACTTCGGCATCGCCCGCAAAGGCCGGAAATCCGCTCAACATAACGATGCATGAGAGCGCAAATACAGAAATAATGCTGATTTTCATGAAGGCTTCCGGTTCAATTTGCAGACCAATCAAGTGTAGCCATATGGACGAATTGGTTTCGCGTGGACGCTAGAGATGCTGGCCTTGACTGGCAAGGCTGAAGTGGCTGGCAGTTGCGCCGTTGCAAAGCATGGGGCTGGCATTTGCAAGCCGTATGCTAAAGTTGGAATCCCATGCGTTTGACTTGCCTCATCCTGAAAGATGCGCTAATGCCGAACCGTAACGTTCGGTACGGCAAACTGTTCAAATCTGGCGCGCGAGAATATATGACCCTTCATGTTGAAACAGCTGAACTGACAGAGCGGCAAATGGCCGTTCTTGATGCGACGCTGGCTGTGATGGTGGAAGAGGGCGATGCGCTGACGATGACGTCCGTCTCGCGCCGCGCGAGTTGCTCGAAGGAAACGCTCTACAAGTGGTTCGGCGACCGGGACGGGCTCTTGACTGCCACCGTACGCTGGCAGGCATCGAAGGTGCATGCGCCTTTGGTGGACCGGGCAAAGCTTGATCGGGCGGCACTGGTTTCGACACTGGAGCAGTTTGCCCGTGACTGGCTG
>JANMEX010000484.1:0-3612 GCA_031377485.1 Phyllobacteriaceae bacterium | reverse complement strand
ATCGAAGCCTTTGCAATTGCCACATCAGCGCGAAAATCGGAGGCTTCGATAGAAGACGCCTGCAGCAAGCCTGTTTTTGGATACCGTGCGGCCAGCTTTTCAATCACCCGGGAGACGTGGTGGGCCTACGATATTCTTGCTGAAACCGGCTACCGCTATTCCTCCAGTGTCTATCCGATTCACCACGATCATTATGGACTGGTCGGCGGTCCGGCCACACCATTTTGTCCATTGCCGCAAGGATTTGTCGAAATACCGATCACGACGGTGATGGTGGGAAATCATCGCTTGCCTGCCGGTGGCGGCGGGTATTTTCGTTTGATGCCGTGGTTTTGCTTCGCTTGGCTTTACCGGCGCGCCGGTGCCCTGGCGCCGCATCGGAGCAATTTTTACTTTCACCCGTGGGAGATTGATCCTGCGCAGCCACGCGGCAAAACAAACGCCCGCTCGCGCTTCCGTCATTATGTCAACCTTGCGCGCATGAAGCCAAAACTAGAAATGCTCGCGTCAGAGTTTTCCTGGGGCACGATGCAAGAGGTCTATTCGAATTGTTTTGTTCCAACAGCAAGACTGCCGACATGGACGCCTGATACGGTGATTGGCGGCAATACGCAGGTGTTTGATGCATAATCTGGCTGAGGCTTGAATTGGAATGGCAACTGCTTTCGGGCTTTCGACATTCCGGTTGTTCGTCAAACGTTGGCTGAAGACGGCACTGGCAATTCCGGGGTTTTTCGTCAGGTCCCGCCAGCCCTATCTGCGCGTCCTGTTTTATCATCGGGTAAACCCATATCCCTTCAACGATCTGGGTCCCGTGTCACGCGAGCTCACCGTACGGCCGGATGTTTTCGAAGCGCAACTGAAGCGCCTTTCCCGTCTTGGATACAGATCAGCAAGCGTTGCAGAATTCTGCCGCATGATGACGCTGAAGCAGCACATTGATCCAAAAGCGCTGCTGATAAGTTTCGATGACGGTTATGAAGACAATCTGCTGTGGGCAGCGCCCCTTCTGCACAAATACGGATTTTCTGCACTGATCTTTGTTGTGTCGGACTTTCTTGGCAAATCCACGGCAGAGGTTTGGCCAGACAGCGACCCTGCACCATACGGCAAATTTCTTGATGCCGGTCAGATTGGCGAACTAAAGCAGTCGGGGATCGAGTTTGGCTCGCATACTGTCAGCCATCCTCTCTTGAGCACATTGACGCGGGAAAAGCAGCATCAGGAGTTGGAAACGTCGAAAAGGAAAATCGGGCAATTGATCGGCGCGAGCGTGGATACGATTGCCTATCCCGGCGGCGAGTTTGATGTGGTGACGCAACAGTGTGCGGTTGATGCCGGCTACACACTTGGTTTTACCACGGTACCTGGCGTCAACCGGCCCGGCATGTCGCTGACTGCATTGAGGCGGACTGAAGTTTCCGCAAGTGACAGTCTGCTGGTATTTGACGCCAAGATGGCGGGTGCTCTCGACTGGCTGGCTTTCAAGGAAAACAGGGCACTTCGCCAATGGATTAGGCGTTTCAATGATCTTCTCATCCCGCTTGCCAAGGGACGTGGTGGCCGCGATGGCTGAGCCGGAAAGCCGCCGCCTGCGTCTTGCACAAGTGGTCACCCGCATGGATATCGGCGGCGTGCCGGACCACATCATGACTCTAATCGCAGAGTTGCACCGCGACTTTGACATCACGCTGGTTTGCGGTGAAATCGACGATGTCCACCAGGCGGCGCTTGCCCAGATTGGGGTGCCTGTCGAAACGGTTCCTTTCCGGCGCTTGCTCAGTCCCTTGGTCGACATCCGGACATTTCTTGCATTGTTCAAGCTCTGCAAGGCGCGCCAATTTGACATCGTCCATACCCATATGTCGAAGGCTGCGCTGATCGGCTCGCTCGCGGCGGCTTTTGCGCGGATCCCTGTTGTCGTCAACACCGCCCACAACCTCGGCTTTATCGCCTTGCCAAACCGGGCGCTGAGGCTGTTGTTCTGGATATATGACTTCTGCCTGTTCAGGGCCACGATGGATGCCGTTATTACCGTGTCCACAAAGGTGCGGGACCGGATCGTGGAGACGCGGCTGTTTGCGCCCGCAAGAGTCTTTGCCGTGCACAATGGCATGGCGCTGGAAAAAATGTCCGCATCAGCGGCCGATGCGCAAGATCTGCGCCGCGCGTTTGGCGTGGGCCCGGATGATGTTTTGATCGTCAGTGTTGCCCGGCTTGTCTGGTTCAAGGGCCTGAGCACACTGGTCTCGGCCTTGCCTATGCTTTTGGCCAAAGCTCCAACCGTGCATGTCGTTGTGGCGGGCGAAGGGCAGTTGCGGCAGGAACTCATAAAACAGGCCGAAGTGCTTGGCGTTGGCAGCCGATTTACGCTGGCGGGCGAGCGGCGTGACATACCGGCGCTCTTGGCAGCGGCTGATATTTTTGTGTTGCCTTCCGTTTCGGAAGGCCTACCGATTTCGATCATGGAAGCGATGGCTGCCGGCAAATCTGTGGTGGCAACAAATGTCGGCGGTGTGTCCGAATTGGTCGAGGACAAGGAAACCGGCTTTCTCGTAGTCCCGCGCGATCCGCAGGCATTGGCTGATGCCATCGCCATACTGGCTCTTGATCCGCCACTTCGTACTGCAATGGGCGCGCGGGGCCGCAAACGTATTGAGACAGAATTTGCTGCCCCGAATATGGCCAAGCGCACGGCGGCAATCTATCGTGAATGTCTGACTAAAAAAGGCCGGAGATCCTGACATGGCAACGCGAATTGCTGAGTTTCTGCCGGGCAAGGATGACGACGAGGTGCTGGCCCTTCGTGCGGAAGTTTGGGGCATGGATCATGCCCATACCAGCAAGGCCTTTTATGCCTGGCTGTTCAGCGGCGCAGCATCGGGCATATTGGTGCGCCGAGATGAAAAGCTTGTCTGCTTTGCCGGTTTGGTACCGCGGCTGGCATCGCATGACGGGGTTGACGTGAAGGTGGCGCACGGGCTGGACTTCATGGCGTCCCCAAGCCTTCATGGGCTCTCCGGGCTCTATGCGTTCAAACTCGTCAAGGCGTGGCTCGATCATGCGGCGCGCACTGGCTATGATTTTGCAGCATGCTTTCCCAACGACCAGTCAATTCGCCTTTTGATCTCTGACAAGCTCAATTGGAAGATCGTGGCGTCGCCCCGGCTTTTTGTGCTGCCGTTGCCGTCGATACGTTTTGGTGAATCGCCTGTCAGGCATCTGCCGAAATCACTGGCGACGTTCGGTGGCCGCGTGCTTGCAACAACCTTGTCGATGACCCGGTCCCGGCCTTCGCCTGATGGCAGCGTCACAGCACTTGACCTCGACACTGATGACGTCGCGCTCGATGCCCTGTGGCAGCGTGCCAACCGCAGCAAATTGCAGTTTTCGCGTGAGGCAAAAGCGATGCAATGGCGCTATGGCCTGAATCCTGTTTATGGCTACCGGATATTGGCGCGCCGCAACAAGGGCCAAATCAGCGGATTCATGGTGACCACCCGCCGCAACGTCATGGGATTGGAAAGTGATCTCATTGTCGATGGTTTGTGGGACGAAGGCGACGCGGAGACCCCGCAGATGCTTCTCTCCGCGGTCGAAACGCGTGCCCGC
>JANMEX010000459.1:0-5042 GCA_031377485.1 Phyllobacteriaceae bacterium | reverse complement strand
TGAGAAACTTCGAGAACACCGTGCGGATGCCCGCGAGGTTTGCGGCGATATCGGCATCGGTGAGAATCTTGCGGCTTTCGTCCTTGCCGGATGGGTCCCCGACACGCGTCGTGCCGCCGCCCATCAGTGCGATCGGCCTGTGTCCGGTCTGCTGCATCCAGTGCAGCATCATGATCGGCAGAAGGGAGCCGACATGAAGCGAAGGCGCGGTACAGTCGAATCCGATATAGCCTGTAATCGGCCCCTTCAGCGCAAGCGCATCCAGCGCATCGGGTTCCGACACCTGATGGATGAATCCACGGCTTTCGAGGACGTTGAGGAAATCGGATCGGAATGCGGCCATGATGCGGGCTTTCGGGACTGCTTGTTTTGTGTGTTTGGAATTTTACGTCGCGGGCCCATAGCATCGTTTCAAGCGAATCGACAAGAACGGAGCCAACATGAGTCTCTTGCAAGCCATCGGTCTTATGAGTGGAACATCAATGGACGGCATTGATATCGCCATGATTGAGACGGACGGTGAAAACATCGTGCGGAGAGGCCCATCGGTGGAAATACCGTATGATGCTGCGTTTCGAAGGATACTTGCAGCGTCGCTCGAACATGCGAAGAATATTGTATCGCGGGATGAACGCCCCGGCAATCTCTTGGCAGTCGAGTCAGATCTAACAGAACGTCACGCGTTGGCAGTTCGCAAATTTCTGTCCGATAACAGGGTTGATCCGGCCAACATTTCGGTACTCGGGTTTCATGGACAGACAGTTTTGCACCGTCCGGAAAAGGGGCTCACCGTGCAAATCGGAGATGGTCAAATGCTGGCCGATATGACGGGAATACCTGTGATATATGACCTTCGCGCCAATGACATGGTTCACGGAGGGCAGGGGGCGCCTCTGGTTCCGGTTTATCATCAAGCTCTGGCCCAATCGTACAATGCGAGCCCGGATGACGATGGGGCAGTCGCCTTCGTGAACATCGGTGGTATTTCAAATGTGACGTTTCTTTCACCGGGCGAAAATCCAGTCGCATTTGACAGCGGCACTGGCAACGCGCTGATTGACCAATGGGTCCAGCAGAATGCTGGCATACCTTATGATGATGGCGGGCGCATAGCTTCGGAGGGCGTGGTCGACGAGAGCATTGTTGCGCGGTGTCTTGCGATGCCGTTCTTCGGCAAGCGGCCGCCGAAATCACTGGATCGCAATGATTTTTCGCCAGAACTCGTCGCGGGTCTCGAATTGTCCAACGGTGCACGAACCTTGGCTGCCATTACAGCCCGGAGTATTTTTGCTGCCGCCGATCACGCGCCGACTTTGCCGAAGACATGGATTGTATGTGGCGGCGGGCGGAAAAATCTGATTCTTTTGAGTCACTTGCGGGAGCTTGCAGAAGCAAAAGGTTCACGGGTTCTTGTCGCTGAAGATATCGGATTTGACGGAGGGTCGATGGAGGCAGAAGCTTGGGCCTACCTGGCGGTACGTTCACTCAAAGGATTGCCGCTAACCTATCCCAAAACGACCGGGGTCAAAGAGCCTGTTTCTGGTGGGTTGGTGGCGCGACCACAATCGATTTGAAACTATTGGAGCGTGTCAATATCGCTTTGCAGAACAACATATGCAGCAGAAAATTTAACGCTATCACCGGGCGCAAGGTTCGACCATGCGTTATCCGTTGGATTTAAATCCGTGCTGTCTAGAAATGGCGGTTTGTCAGCGACAAGTGTCTCTGAGCCGGGCATGGGCAATGTGCCAGTTCCATTATGATTGTCTGAAACACTCACATTGCGGGCTGTGATGTTTCCCATATTGGTGACTTTGTAAGTGTAATTGATTGTTGAGCCTGCATTGACGGGCCCGATCGTATCTGCGGTTTTTTCTATCGTAACGTTGTTCACGGGCGCTAAAATTGTCGTCGTTGGGTTGTTTTCATAAAAGGAAAGCGGATCTGAGATATCTGAAATGGATGAACCACCCGGTTGGACTGCGGTTACAACTGCCTGATTGGATGCAATACTTGTATCAAACTCGCTTTGATCCAAAATCTTTTTGACATTGAATGTAGATGTATCGACTTCTCCTGGCGCCAATGTGGGAATAGGTCCGCCAGTTATGAACGCATTCGCGTCCGCAAGAGTGATATTCGTGAGTTCAGCAGATCCAGTATTCTTCACGGAAATTGAATAGTTCAACTCATCGCCTTGATCGGGACCATTCCCATCTACGTCGTTAAGCCCGACCTCCGTCTTTACCACCGCTATGCCAGTCGGTGTGAAATCGACGCTTGCCAAGTCTATGTTCGCTGGATTGGGCAGGTCTGCTTCAAACGTATAGATGCCGGCAGGAATTGGGATGTTTTCGATTCTAATCTCGCGCCAAACGCCGAGGGGTTCTGCAGCCAAAAATGAAGTCGATCCGTTGGCAACAACCACACTGGATTGGTTTTTGAACCTGATTGCCAAACCATTCAGATTTTGCGGTATGTCACGGACAGAAAACCACGCCGCGATTGTTACAATACCGCTGCTTGGAATCGTCACATTTTGTAAAAGCTTGCCCGAAGTGCCTCGGAAATCGAAGTATTGATCACCACCAGTCGGAGGCGATAGTTTTGGTCCGGGCGCATATTCAGGAAACGGCCGGACTAGGTTCACTGGTCGAGGCACAACCGGAAGCGGAACTGTAAGCCAATCAGGTAACGTTTCGTAAAAATTATTGCCATTCAATGGGGCGACCGGATTTTCAAAACTGCGATTTAGCAAAAGCTCTGTTGCGCGAGAGTTGGGTAGGGATGAAAATAAAGCAAATACTGTAAGAATACACTTAAATATCAAACACCTTAAACGTTTCAATTTTGCAAATGCGATCATCGTAAAATGACATCTCAAAATAAGTAAAGCTGCTGCAATCACAATCGTAACGAATCAATGTCTGATTGTCCCGGTTGTTACTTATATTCAAGCTTGTGTCTAGCTGACCGAAATAGATCGATTTGAGTTCAAATGTCGAAAACGTACGGACCATTAGGTTTGGGGTTTTCAGCGTCAAGTTGATTGAAACGGTCAGGATTAACGGTGCGTTTTACCGAATTCCATTCTATTTCAAACGCGCCATCTGAATTTGTAAAGTCGCCAACCCTGTAAAGTTCATTTTTGTTGAAGCGTGCGATGAAGCGATGCGGATTTTGTTCGCGCCCTTCAAATCAACTTAAGCTATGACTTAGGCGTCATCTCACTTTCCGGAATATGTTCACGGTCCGCGGCTTCTTGGGCAAAAGTGTCGCCGCAAATGATTTGACGCCACGAACTGCGAGCAGTTTCCCACATGGTTTGATGCCAGTATGCGCAGGTCAAAAGACAAGTTGATGAAGCAAAAAGTTGGAATTTTGCATAAAACAATGCTTGTCCCGCGTGGCGTCGCTTTCGCTTGCTTGAACGAAAAACCATGTTTGCGCCAAGCGAACGCGAAATATTGACAACGCCGAAACCTGCTTAGCGCAGTCGCTTAATCCGGCCCGGTCCGTCGCCGCCGGCGAGGCGCATGTCGAGATAATCCGAGCATTCTGTAATCAACTCGTCCTGCTGGCCTTGGAAGAAGTGGTTGGCGCCGACCATGGTTTTCTGCGTTATCGTAATGCCCTTTTGTGTTTTCAGCTTGTCGACCAAGCCTTGTACATCCTTCGGCGGCGCAACACGGTCCTGATCGCCATGGATGATGAGACCGGAAGATGGGCAAGGCGCCAGAAACGAAAAGTCGTAGGTGTTTGGCTGAGGCGCCACTGTGATGAAACCCTCTATTTCAGGGCGGCGCATCAACAGTTGCATGCCGATCCATGATCCAAACGAATAGCCCGCAACCCAGCATGTCTTTGAATCCGGATGGTGCGACTGAATCCAGTCGAGCGCTCCTGCCGCATCAGCCAGTTCTCCTGCGCCATGGTCGAATTCACCTTGGCTGCGGCCAATACCGCGAAAATTGAAGCGAAGCGTAGTGAAATTGCGCTTCTGAAACATGTAGAACAAATCATAGACAATCTTGTTGTTCATCGTACCGCCGAATTGCGGATGCGGATGAAGGATCATCGCGATCGGTGCGCCCTTGTTGGTCGAAGGCTGATAACGGCCTTCAAGACGTCCATCCGGGCCGTTGAAAATCACTTCAGGCATAATAACTCCATCACATTCTACTGTTTGCGGACTGCACTTAGACAGCGCTTGAACCGATTGCATTTACCCAATTGCTCGTGAATGGGCTTGACCGGCTTAAAGTGCGGCCTTGATAGGCTATTGTCGGTTCAAAATTCAAGAAAATTGCACTCTAGCCATTTGTGCGGCAAAAGGCGGATATGACAGCACCAGTAAGAAGCTACCTCGACTGCAACGCCACGCATCCGCTTTTACCAGAAGCGCGTGATGCGATAATTGCGGCCCTCGATATTGTCGGCAACCCGTCATCGGTTCATTCGGAAGGGCGGAAAGCGCGGCAAATCGTTGAAGAGTCGCGGCGGCATGTCGCTAAGCTGATCCATGCAAAGCCTGAGCATGTCATATTTACTTCTGGAGCGACTGAGGCTGCAAATCTATTGTTGACGCCGTGGTGGCGGCTCGGCCGCGCGCCATTGGTCATGTCGAAACTCTATGTTTCGGCAGCAGATCATCCTTGTATGTTGGCTGGTGGACAGTTCACTGCCGAAAATCTTCTGATTTTGCCTGTGTTGCAATCGGGGGAACTTGATCTGCTCGCGCTGGAGAAGGCTTTGGCCGGGCACGACAGGGCTTTTGGCCTTCCATTGGTCGCCATACATCACGCCAACAATGAGACCGGCGTTGTTCAGCCAATTGCGGCGATTGCGTCGATGGTCAAGGCGCATGGCGGTGTTTTGATCATCGATGCTGTCCAGACGTATGGACGCATTCCGCTCGATATTTCAACGGGTTGCGGTGATTTTTTCGTTGTTTCTTCCCACAAGATCGGTGGGCCGAAGGGAGCGGGAGCGATTGTCGGGGTGACGGACTTGATGATGCCAGTGCCGTTGTTGCGTGGCGG
>JANMEX010000417.1:0-5395 GCA_031377485.1 Phyllobacteriaceae bacterium | reverse complement strand
AACGCCGATCAGGCGCTGGAGCTGTCGTTCATGGTGGCAGAACTCGTCAAGAAAGAACGCGGCGTTTCCGAGCGGCGCATTGCGGCGGAGTGATCTGCTGACAGTTTGAGTCAACGCGTTGCTAACTTAAATCGACGGCGTCAGACAAGTGTCTGACGCCGTTGGTTTTTTCTGGATCGTTTGTATCCATGCTGGATCTGATGGGAATTGTTTTCTATCGCAATAAGGACATTGAAGAAGAGCAAAACAGGCTTTATTCCGTTGTACGATTTCGGAGGTCAATCATGCCCGTCACTCATAACGGCCAATGTTCCTGCGGGGCTGTCCGCTTCAAGGTTCGCGGCAAACTTCGGGGCGTGATTTATTGCCATTGTTCGCAATGCCGGCGCCAGACCGGGCACTTTCTGGCGGCAACTGCTGCGGAAGATTGTGATCTGGAAGTCGAAGGGGCCGACAAAATTTCGTGGTTCCAGTCGTCGACTGATGCCAAGCGCGGGTTCTGTTCGATCTGCGGTTCCGGTCTGTTCTGGAAGAATGCCGGCAAGTCCTACACCTCTATCTTGGCCGGTACATTTGATGAGCCGAGCGGACTGAAGGCAGAAGGACATATTTTTGTCGGTGACAAAGGCAGCTATTATGAAATCACCGACGGCCTGCCGCAGCATGTCACCGCGCCATCGGGCTTTGTCAGCACGGTTTCAACAAAATGATAAGTTTTGCAGTGCATAGCTGACCCTTGCCACTCGGGAGGGACCCCATGAAACGCATGATCGCCGCCTTTTACAATTCTGTCGCTGCATGGAGACACCTTATCCGCAGCGAAAAGGCGTTTCAGGAAGAGGCGATCGCACTGGCATTGGCCATTCCAGCAGCTTTTTTTGTTTCTGGCGATGGCTGGACGCGCCTGTTGCTGATCGGCGTGGTCATACTCGTCATGATTGTCGAAGTTCTCAACACCGGCATTGAAGCGGCTTGCAATGCGCTTTCGCGCGAGTTTCATGCCGACATCAAGATTGCCAAGGATTGTGGTTCACTCGCGGTGCTTCTGTCGATTGGGACGGCCGGCTCGGTATGGGCGTTGATGCTCTGGCGTTTGATTTGCGCCTAAATTCTAAACCCATACAATTTTAACCATCTGCCCATATCCTGTCACCCTCCGCCGCGTACCGGCTCAACGGATGGCTTTTTCCTATGCAAGCAGCACTGAAACAAAATACACCCTCGTCCGTGGCTGGGCGACCGATTGATCTCGTTCATCTTGCACGCCAGACGATGGGAGACAGGGCTCTTGAGACCGAAATTCTAGGCATGTTTGCAAAGCAAATGTCCGGCGCTCGCTCTTCGATGGGCAATGCCAATGCCGACGAGCGCAAGCGGCTGGCGCATACAATCAAAGGCACAGCCCGTTCTGTCGGTGCATTCCATCTTGCCGAAGTTGCTGAGCGGATTGAACGCGCACCGCTGAACTCAACGCTGCTCGCCGATCTTGGCGACGAAATCGCGCGGGTATTGGACTTCATTGCCGCGATCAACCGGTAGCCGTTTCCATGGCTTGCGCCAGTTTGGCGGATTGACTTGAAAATGAAAACCGCTAGAGCCATCGGGATCAAATTTCCCGAGGGTTTTCATGACCAAACTGACCTTTATCGCCTTTGATGGCACGCGCATTGATGTTGAAGCTGTCAACGGTTCAACCGTGATGGAAAATGCCATCCGCAACCAAGTGCCCGGCATTGAAGCAGAATGCGGCGGAGCGTGCGCCTGTGCCACCTGCCATGTATACGTTGATGACGCCTGGACAGATGCTGTTGGCAAACCGGCAGCGATGGAAGAGGACATGCTGGATTTCGCCTTTGATGTTCGGCCCAATTCACGTCTGTCCTGTCAGATCAAGGTGAAAGACGAGCTGAACGGACTAACCGTCAGCATCCCCGAGCGTCAGGCCTGATATCGGGATAAATTTTTGCTGTCCGGCCATTTGGCGCAATATGGTTTCTTTTGTGAACGGGCAGTTTGCGGTTTATGCGCGCAGGCGCAGCAGTCATAGCGGACGGACATTTCATCATGAGCAACCAGATCGAGACCGACATCGTCATCATCGGGGCAGGGCCTGTCGGCCTGTTCGCCGTGTTCGAGCTTGGGCTTTATGATCTCAAATGCCATCTGATTGACATTCTGGACCGTCCGGGAGGCCAATGCGCCGAGCTTTATCCGGAAAAGCCGATCTACGACATTCCAGCCTGGCCGGAAATTTCAGGGCAAGGCCTTACCGAAAAGCTCATGGAGCAGATCAAACCATTCAAGCCGGAATTCCATTTCAACCGGATGGTGACCGAACTATCCAAGCTTGACGACGGGCGCTTCCGGACAGTTACCGATGAGGGCGAAGTGTTTTTGTCCAAGGTCGTCGTGATCGCCGCTGGCGGTGGTTCGTTTCAGCCGAAACGCCCGCCGGTGCCGGGCATTGAAGCCTTTGAAGGCAAGAGCGTGTTTTATTCCGTTCGCCGCATGGAGGAGTTCCGCGGGCAGGACGTTTTGATCGTTGGCGGCGGGGATTCCGCGCTTGACTGGACACTGAACCTTCAGCCGATTGCGAAGAGCGTAACGCTCATGCACCGTCGTCCGGAATTCAAAGCGGCACCCGACAGCGTAAAAAAGATGTTCGCGTTGGTTGAAGAAGGCAAAATGGCGTTTGAAACTGGCCAGCTTGCTTCTTTGCAGGGCGAGGATGGCCAGTTGTCGTCAGTGACAATCAAAGCTGCTGACGGTGAAAAGGTCATCGCTGCAACGCGGATGTTGCCGTTCTTCGGCCTGACGATGAAGCTTGGCCCGGTAGCCGAGTGGGGGCTTAATCTTGAGCAAAACCTTATTCATGTCGATACCGAAAAGTTCGAGACCAACGTTCCGGGCATCTTCGCAATCGGCGACATCAACTGGTATCCGGGCAAACTGAAACTGATCCTATCGGGCTTCCACGAGGCCGCGCTGATGACGCAGGCTGCCAAGCGCATCTGCAATCCGGGTGAGCGCATCGTGTTCCAGTACACGACCTCTTCGACCAATTTGCAGAAGAAGCTGGGCGTAAGCTGAACCTGTTCCGTTGACTGCACTTGGCGAAATCGTCACAAGAACCGCATGAATATCAATTGGCAACTCGCCCATGGAAAGTCGTTGAGGCTTGGACCTCAAGCGATCATCGTGGGCATACTCAACGTGACGCCGGATTCGTTTTCTGACGGCGGATTGCACGCCTCGTTAGACGCTGCCGTTTCGCAGGCAAAAATCATGCTCTTCGAAGGCGCGGCGATCATTGATATTGGCGGCGAATCGACCAAGCCGAATGCTGAACCGGTAAGCGCACAGGAAGAGCAGCGGCGAGTGTTGCCGGTCATCGAGGCGCTGGCCACCATACCAGACGCAATCATTTCCGTTGATACATACCGGGAGGAAACCGCGCGTCTGGCCGTTAATGCCGGGGCGCATGTCGTCAACGACGTCTGGGGTTTGCAGCGCGAACCAGGGATTGCCAAGGTCGCGGCGGATACCGGCGCCGGGCTTTGCATCATGCATACCGGGCGGGGTCGTCAGGTGCTTGAAGACCGGATTGAAGATCAGCGTATATTCCTGCGCCGTTCACTTGAGATTGCTGCCAAAGCAGGCATCCGCAATGAGTGTATCGTCCTTGATCCGGGTTTCGGCTTTGCCAAAGAAGAAACCATCGACAATATTGAACTGATGGTACGCTTACGCGAACTCAAGGACCTCGGCTATCCGCTGATGGTCGGCACGTCGCGCAAACGCTTTCTGGGCAGCATTACAGGCCGGACCGCCCCTGAGCGAGATGTTGCGACAGCGGCGAGTTCCGCAATATTGCGGCTGGCGGGGGCCGACATTTTCCGTGTGCACAATGTCGCTTTCAACAGGGATGCATTGGCTGTAGCGGATGCTATGCTGGCAGCCAAACGTGCGCCGGGCAAACCTTCCGCACGCGGTTAGGAGCAGGCCATGTATGTCATCCACATGAAAAATTGCGCGTTTTTCGCCCGCCACGGCGTGCACGCCGAGGAAGAATTCCTTGGTCAGCGCTTTTATGTCGATGCAGTACTCAATGTCGAAGCCGGTAATGCATTGGAAACTGATTCCATTGACGGTACTGTCGATTATGGCAAAGCTTTTCAGGTGATCGAGAAGATCGTTACCGGCGAACGTCGCTTTTTGATTGAGGCTCTGGCGCTGCGTGTGGCGCTGGCCTTGCGCGATAAATTCCCGCAGATTACCCGTGCGCAAATTACGGTTCGCAAGCCGAATGCACCTGTTCCCGGTGTTCTGGATTATGTCGAGGTGACGGTTGTCGAGCCGCGCTGAAGAAAAGGTCCTGATCGGACTTGGCGGCAATATCGGTGATCCGCTTGGTTCCATGCGTTCCGCGCTTCACGCGTTGCATCGGCATGCGCAATGCCGTGTCAGATCTGTTTCGTCTGTCTGGCGTACGCCGCCTTGGGGCGTGACGGATCAGCCGGATTTCTTCAACGCCTGTGCCGCCATCATGACAAACCTCGAGCCGCGCGCGTTTCTTGACCTGTGCCTTGCCATCGAGCAGGATTTGAAACGGGTGCGCGATGTGCGCTGGGGGCCTCGCTCAATTGATATCGATATCCTGTTTTTCGGAGATCGCGAAATCAATGAACCGGGTTTGATCGTGCCACATCCGCGCTTTTCTGAGCGGGCATTTGTTTTGGTGCCATTGGCTGAAATTGCACCGGACAAGATGCAAAAGGGCAAATCTGTTTTGGAACTTGCCCAACTTTCAGATCAATCCGGAATGACGGTTACCGAAGGCCCCGGCTGGTATTAGAGCGTTTCATCGCTTCTTCGAATCGCTGAACGCCTCTAAGTCTTTGTTTTGTCGCATTTTTCTTAAACGTTTGATTTTAAATCAAACTTGGAAATGCGTTAATTTTGCGCGACAGATCCGGTGGCGATCTCGTCGACGCGCTTCAGGCTCATGCCAATGACCGGCACCATTTCCTTGTCGACGCGCACGGAAATTGTAACATTCATGTCGTTTTCGCTGATCATCTTGGCGAGCATTGCGCCGGTCAATTGCTTGCGGACGAGTGAAAATGTGACGCGGTTTCCAGCTACATTGCCAGCGGTTATGTCGAGGCCTTTTCCAAGTGCGCCATCAAGGAATGCGCCTTTATAGCTGACACCCGAGCGCTGGATGGTTGCTTTCATGTCCTGCGAAAAGACACCGACACGGCATGAACCGTCCATGGTTATGCCGGTGGATTTTTCGGGATTTGTGCCATCAAACTGGCAGGTAAATTTCGTGCCCTTGTATTTGCCAGCGACGATTTCACCCGGTCCCGACCATTTGCCGGAGACTTTCTCG
>JANMEX010000353.1:0-13180 GCA_031377485.1 Phyllobacteriaceae bacterium | reverse complement strand
CAGGAACATGGATTTGTTTGGTTTACAATGCGCGACCGCCAAATTGCGAGTGGTTTGCATGGTCGCGATGCTGCTGGAACGCCTGATTGTCGGACATGGACTGGTCCATCAAATCGCACCGTATTTTATATGCCGGTTCCTGTTGGTGAACAACTTGAAGTATGTTTCAGGATATGTGGATATGCCGAGGATACAATTCGTCAGTCCATAAGGTTGGAAGTCGATGATCAGCATGTAGTACATAGGTTTGAACGAGAATCTGGGTTTGCGGATATTTGTAGTGTACGTGCAATCAGCCGTAGATCGTTCTTAAAATTGACAATTATTATCGAAAATGAACTAACTTCGGTAGGCACCAGTCTTGAGAGCGACTCGCGAAGAAGAGGATTGGCAATTGATCGATATGGGTGGAGAATTGGGGATTAAAATACCTCAATTTTCATTTGTATTCTGCGTATACAGAATCGCAATTGTATTCTTCACGCAGTCAATAAGGGCTCGCCACATCCCCCGTTTCGACATAGATCGTCTTCAACTGGCTATAAACCCTCAGTGCCTCGACCGAATTCTCTCGGCCGATGCCTGATTTTCTGAAGCCGCCGAAGGCGATTTCGGAGGGGGCTAGGTTGTAGTTGTTGATCCAGCACGATCCGGCCTTGATCTGTGCGATAACACGATGCGCCCTTGCGATATCGCGTGTGAAGACACCGGCGGAAAGGCCAAATTCCGTGTCGTTGGCGCGGGCAATCGCTTCGTCCTCGTCGTCAAACGAAAACACGGCCATCACCGGCCCGAATATCTCTTCGCGGGCAATGCGCATCTGGTCGGTCACGCCGGTGAATACCGTCGGCTCAATCCACGCGCCGCCTTCAAAGCCCTGCATGTTCGGAATACCGCCGCCATAAGCCAGCGTTGCACCTTCCGATTTGCCGATTTCGATATAGCCTTTCACCTTGTCGCGCTGCGCAAGGCTGACCATCGGGCCCATCTGCGTGTCCGGGTCCATCGGATCGCCAAGTTTGATTGCCTTGGTGCGTGCAATCAGCCGTTCGACAAACTGGTCATGGAATTTGCGCTGCACATAAACGCGCGTGCCATTGGAGCAGACCTGACCGGTCGAATAGAAATTCGCAAGCATCGCGCCGCCGACGGCGTTTTCGAGATCAGCATCGTCAAAGATCACCAAGGGCGACTTGCCCCCAAGCTCCATCGTCGCGTGCTTCATCTGCCCGCCGGCCATTGCCATCACCTTCTGTCCGGTCGGGACAGAACCTGTGAGCGAAATTTTGTCGATCAGCGGGTGATTGACCAACATGGAGCCAACAGCCCCGCGACCTTGAACAACCTGGTACAGCCCGGCGGGCAGGCCTGCCTCTTCATAGGCCTCGGCCAACGCCAAGGCGGACAGCGGCGTGTTTTCCGACGGCTTGAATATGAACGCATTGCCCATCGCGAGTGCCGGAGCCGATTTCCAGGCCGCACCCTGTATCGGGTAATTCCAGGCGCCGATCCCCGCGCAAACGCCGATGGCCTCGCGCCGCGTGTAGGCAAACGACCCGCCAAGATCGATCATTTCGCCATTGAACGCCGCCACCGCGCCGCCCATGAATTCCAGCGTATCTGCCGCCGACGCCGGGTCAGCCACCGTCGTTTCCTGAATGGCCTTGCCGGTATCGAGCGTTTCGATCTCGGAGATTTCCTGATTGCGGCGCCGCAGGATGTCAGCGGTCTTGCGCAAGATCCGCCCGCGCTCAACAGGCTTCAGCGCCGCCCAAGCGGGCTGTTGCGCACGCGCGGCTTCAACGGCTTGATCGACTACTGCCGCCGTCGCCTCATGCAGCCGCGCGATCACTTCGCCGGTCGCCGGATAGGTGCTTTCAAGGACAGGTCCGGCGGCGTCATCAATGAAGCGGCCATTCACATAATGGGAGCCTTTGGGTTGTGCGCGCATGTTGGTCTCCTCAGCGATCTGAAACTTGCCACCGCGGATTGATCCACGGCTCGAGATTGGAACGGGGCAGGGGTGTCTTGCCCAAAATATGATCGGCGGCCTTTTCGCCCGTCATGATCGACGGGGCGTTGAGGTTGCCGTTGGTAACCTGCGGGAAAATCGACGAGTCCGCCACCCGTAAACCGTCAACGCCGATTACCCGCGTTTCAGGATCAACCACGGCATGGCGATCATCGCTTGCGCCCATGCGACATGTGCCGCACGGATGATAGGCGCTTTCGACATGTTGGCGCAAGAATTCGTCCAATTGTTCGTCACTCTGCACATGGCTTCCCGGCTGGATCTCGTCGCCGCGATAAGGGGCAAACGCCTTCTGCCCAAAGATTTCGCGCGTCAGCCGAACGCAATGGCGAAACTCCCGCCAGTCATCCTCGTGGCTCATGTAGTTGAAGAATATCTTCGGCATGTCATTCGGGTTACTCGAACGAAGCGAAACCGCCCCGCGTGACTTGGACCGCATCGGCCCCACATGCGCTTGAAACCCATGGCTCTTCGCTGCCGCCTTGCCGTCATAGCGGATGGCGACCGGGATGAAGTGATACTCGATATCCGGATAGTCGATGCCGGGAGCCGAACGCAAAAACGCGCAGGCCTCAAAGTGATTGGTCGTGCCCATGCCCGTCTTGGTGAACAGCCATTGTGCGCCGATGATGCCCTTGGAAATCCAATTGAGGTGTGAATAGAGCGTGATCGGCTGGATGCATTTTTGCTGGATGTATACCTCCAGATGGTCCTGCAAGTTCTTGCCGACGCCCGGCCGGTCCGCCACCACATCAATGCCAAGTGCTTTGATTTCGGCGGCGGGGCCGATGCCGGAGAGGAGCAGCAGCTTTGGCGAGTTGATCGACGAGGCGGCTAGGATCACCTCACGCCGCGCTTTGATGACCTGAATCTGTCCGTGAGCTTCGATCTCGACTCCCACAGCGCGTTGATTCTCGATCACCACTTTCCGTGCGAAACCATTGACGAGGAAGACATTTCCCCGCTTCAAGGCAGGGCGCAGATAGGCATTGGCCGTGGACCAGCGCACGCCATTGTGCGTCGTCTGCTCCATGGCGCCAAAGCCTTCTTGCTTCAGCCCATTATAGTCTTCGGTCAGTTCAAACCCGGCCTGCTTGCCCGCTTCAACAAATGCACCGTATAGCGGGTTCTTGCGTGGCCCTCGCTTGACATGCATCGGCCCGGAACGTCCGCGCACACCCTCTTCGCCGCCCTCGACATTCTCCATCCGCTGGAAGTACGGCAGCACATCAGCGTAGGACCAACCGGTCGCGCCTTGTTCCGACCAATGGTCGAAATCTCTTGCATGCCCGCGCACATAGACCATGCCGTTGATCGACGATGATCCGCCGATCACCCGCCCGCGCGGCGTCGCAAGACGCCGGTTGTTGAGGTGCGGCTCTGGCTCGGTCTTGAAGCCCCAGTCATAGCGCTTCATGCCCATCGGAATCGAAAGTGCGGCGGGCATTTGGATGAATGGCCCGAAATCCGTGCCGCCAAGCTCGATCACCGCAACTGTGTATTTGCCGTCTTCCGACAAGCGGTAAGCCAGAGCGGCGCCTGCCGACCCGGACCCGACAATTACATAGTCGGCCTCAAGTGCAGTCGGGTGCGTGGAAAAATGTTTGCCGGACGTCATTGTGCTCAAGCCTCGGGATGGCGAAGCGGCTCGAAGGAAACCGCGACGTGGGTTGAATAGGCTGGGCGGGCGAAAAGCCGATCGTAGTAGGCTTTGAGGTTTGGAACGTCCGGGCGGTCATGTTCGAGTGTGAAGTAACGATGCAATTGAACGCCGCAAGCGATGTCGGCGAAGGTGAAAGTTTCGCCACCGAGCCATGGACCCGTGCCGATACGCGCGTCGAGAAGTGGCATGGCCTTCTTCAGTCGGGCCTCGGCGGCTGCAACGGACGCAAGATCACGCGCGGACCTTGCAATTCGGACCAGTTGGATGAAGAGGACCGAGATGAAATCCGGATAGATGGTCGAGCGCATCCATTCCGCCCACATGTCGAGCGCGGCGCGCTTGCCCGGATCACGCGGCCAGAAGCTGTCGTCGCCATATTTGCAGGCGAGATAGCGGATAATAGCCGCGCTTTCCCACACTACCGTGTCGCCATCTTTGATCGTCGGCACCAGGCCGTGCGGGTTCATGGCGCGGTACTCCGGCGTGTCTGTCTTGCCGAATGCGCCGCCGTAATCAAGCCGCTCGTGGTCAAGCCCAAGCTCAGCAATGCACCACATCACCGCCTGAACGTTGACCGATGTGTTGCGCCCAAAAACAGTGATCATCACTCACCCCTCGGAAAACGTTTGGACTCTTCCAGAATGTTCAAATCCATATGGTTGCGCATGTAGCGCTCGGACGCCTTTTGCAGTGGCTGGTAGTCCCAAGGGAAATAGGCACCATTGCGCAAAGCTTCATAGACAACCCAGCGCCGCGCTTGGCTTTCGCGGATGGCGCTGTCGAACGCCTTCATGTCCCACCGTGCCTGGACGCGTTTCATCCACTGCGCAACGAGTGCTGCATTGGCCGGATCGGCAGCGAGATTGTTCAATTCGTCCGGATCGTCCTTCAGATTGAACAGCATTGGCGGATCAAGTTCGCAATGGCTGAATTTCCAGTCGCCTTCGCGAATGCAGACTAGCGGAGCCTGCGAACCCTCGGCGGTGTATTCGATCAGCACAGGCGCGGTCCGCTTGGCCCCTTTCATCATCGGGACGAGGCTTTCACCATCTGTCCACGGCATGATTTCCCTAATGTCGATGCCCGCCAGATCAGCCAACGTCGGGTTGATGTCAAGCGTCGAGACCGGCTCCGTCAACAGCCGAGGGGAAATTTTCGGGCCGCACACCATCAGGGGCACACGCGCTGAACCTTCAAAGAAGTTCATCTTGAACCAAAGCCCACGCTCACCAAGCATGTCGCCATGGTCCGAGGTGAACAGGATGATGGTGTCATCCAGCATCCGCGTGGCGCGCAGCGTTTCAAGAAGTTCGCCAACCTTGTCGTCAACATAGGAAATATTGGCGAAATAACCCTGACGTGCGCGCCGGACATTTTCCCGCGTAATGTTGAATTTCGCGGTATCGCAGGCGTCGATCAAGCGCTTGGAATGCGGGTCTTGATCTGCATAGGGGATTTCGTCGACGGAAGGGTCGAGTTCTGGAATGCCTTCGTACATGTCCCAGAATCTTCGCCGTGCCACATAGGGGTCATGCGGGTGGGTGAACGAAACTGTCAGGCACCAGGGCCGGCGTTTGGCATCGGTTGAGACCCGGGAATACTGATAGAGTTTCTGGTTGGCGTGGAACGCTACCTCGTCGTCATATTCCATCTGGTTGGTGATTTCGGCGACGCCGGCGCCTGTGACGGAACCCAGATTGTGATACCACCAGTCAATCCGCTCTCCCGGCTTGCGGTAATCCGGTGTCCAACCGAAATCGGCGGGGTAAATGTCGGTGGTCAGCCGTTCTTCAAACCCGTGCATCTGGTCCGGCCCGACAAAGTGCATCTTGCCCGAAAGTGCGGTTTCGTAACCGGCACGGCGAAGGTGATGCGCATAGGTCGGAATATCGGAGCGGAACTCAGCGGCGTTGTCATAAACGCCGGTGCGTGAAGGCAACTGGCCGGACATGAATGAGGCGCGGGCAGGGGCGCATAGCGGCAACGCGGTGTAAGTATTGGCAAACCGCACCGAGCGCTTTGCCAGCGCCTTGAGATTGGGCGCATGCAAAAACTCCGCCGGTCCATCGGCAAACAGCGTGCCGTTGAACTGGTCTGCCATGATGATCAAAATGTTCGGACGGCTCATGGATCAGTTCCCCTTGGAAAGCCAAAGTTTCTTGGCCAGCATGGTGTCGGCGTAGTCGGATATCAGCGTTATGGCACTCGCTCGGTCCGGGCCGGAATTCTTCAGCGCGCGGCGAATGTAGAGCCCGTCTATCAACGCGGCTATTCCCTCAGCGATCTCCCCGGCGGCAACACGGTCGGTCAGGCGCACCAGCGCATACATCAGATTGGAGTGCAGCCTTCGCGCATAGATCGTCAGGAGGTGCTGCAGCGCCGGTGTGCGATGAGCCTCCATGTAAAAAGCCAGCCATGCGGCCACAGTCCCGGGTGCAAACTGCTTTTCGGAAAAGTTGACATCAATGATTGTCGCCAACCGTTGGCGCGGCGTTTTGGACGACTGCAGACAAGCGCGCACATCTTCGCCAAGTTCTGTCAGCAAGGACCGCATCGTCGCCTCCAGCAACCGCTCCTTGTTGCCAAAATAATGATGCGCCAGCGCCGTGGAAACACCCGCCCGTCCTGCGATATCGGACACGGTCACGTCCAGTGCCCCGCGGTCTCCAATTGCAGCAATTGCCGCGTCGATCAATGCGCGGCGGCGTATTGGCTCCATCCCAATTTTAGGCATTCCAACCTCCGAAAGAACAGAGGATTATTATTGATTGATCAGTCAATCAAGAAAAAACGCAACTTTCATATCGCCCTTTGCGCAGAAATCTTTCTTGCGCATTTCTGGCGGCAAGTCGAAAGCGGATGAATGTACCGATGGCTACTTTCCAGCGATGCAAATTTGTGGTTTTGAGTGAATCAAGCACGCGCATATCAACACCTTAAAACTCCGGGCAATCGCGTTTCTGCTCGCCAATGGTCGTCATAGGGGAGATATTGCGTGAAAACTGCCGTGGTTAAGTCAGCGACACAAAGTGACGTGGACACAATTCGCGCCATAGTACGGGCGGCCTATTCCAAGTGGGTACCAATCATTGGGCGAGAGCCGCGCCCCATGGTTGCCGATTATGAGAGCGCCATTGGGCGGCATCAATTTGGCTTGTTGCAAGTTGGTGACGAGATAGTCGGTCTTATAGAAACGACTTTGAAAAGCGATCATATTTGGATCGAGAACATTGCTGTAAAGCCTGAGGAACAGGGCAAAGGTTACGGGTCCGTCTTGATTGCCCATACTGAAAAGTTGGCTGCGGAGGCGGGAGTTGGTGAAATACGCCTGCTCACCAATGAGCAATTTGAATCCAACATAGCGCTATACGCCAAAGCCAGGTTCACCATCGATGGCAAAGAGCCATTCATGGGTGGAACGACGGTTTATATGAGCAAGAAGCTCACATAATCACAGTTCACTCGATCGCGTGGCCGGCCGCAGTCAGAAGCAGTTCTGATGTCTCGGCATATGCACTTTTGACCAGCAAATGATCGCCATCGAAAGTCGACACAACGAATATCCCAATCCCGTTTTCAGACAATGGCTTGATGACCGACAACACGATACCGGTTTCTCCAAACGCAAACGGGCCTTGGAATTTGTAGCAAGTCCAATCGCCATCCTGCTTTACCAAAGCTGGAATTCGATCTTGATGGCATACGATCGAGAGCTCGTCCTCGGTCCGGCTGATTGAGACGAAACCAGCGCCGTCTGCCCAGTGAGGTATGAAGGCATTCGGCTCAATTCGCGCGATCGCATAAGTACCGGTAAGTTTCTTCAGTTTCAATTTTCTGTCATTCCGAATCATGCTTTGTCGTTGGGACGTTGTCTTAACATGGCTTTTCAGGCAGGTGTTCTCGAACCGATCCGCGCAAATGTGACATCAATGGAGCCGGAATGTAAAAAGACCGGACAAAGTAAAATTCAGGCAATCCCAACATCATTCAAATGAAAGTTCGCTGTTCAATGGACAATCCGGTTTTAATCGAAGTTTTGCGCGGCGCGGTCGTTGAAAGCTGTCATCGCGGTGCTGTTTCGGTGGTGGATGGCGATGGCAAATCAGTCTTGACGATTGGGGACGTGTCTCGTCCGGTATTTCCCCGTTCGGCAATCAAGGCAATGCAAGCACTTCCACTGGTGGAAAGCGGCGCGGCTGACGATTTGATGTTCGGAAATCGCGAACTCGCTTTGGCTTGCGCTTCACACAACGGCGAGGACGGCCATGTCGAAACCGCCCGCACGATGTTGGCAAGAGCCGGAATCACGGAAGAGGCCTATGAGTGCGGTGCACACTGGCCGTTCTATCAGGCACATCTCATTGAATTCGTTGAACAAGGCAAAAAACCTCTCGCCGTTCACAACAATTGCTCCGGCAAGCATGCCGGTTTCCTTTGCTTTGCATGCCACGAGGGCATCGACACAAACGGCTATGTGGCTCTTGGACATAAGGTTCAGGATGCGGTTCGCGATGCAATGGAAAGCGTTACCGGCGCGGCCCATTCCATTGACGAATGCGGCACGGACGGTTGCTCAATCCCGACTTATGCTATTCCTCTTCAGAATTTGGCGCACGGGTTTGCAAAAATGGTAACCGGAAATGGTCTTGGTCCTGAACGCGCAAATGCCTCACGTCGCCTGATTGATGCCTGTATGGCTGAGCCTTGGCATGTGGCCGGAACGGGGCGTGCGTGTACCGAAATCATGCAAAATGCACCTATGCGCACCTTCGCCAAATATGGCGCCGAATCTGTCTATACCGCCGCCATTCCTGAGCTTGGTTTGGGCATTGCGCTCAAATGTGACGATGGTTCCGAACGCGGTGCCGTTGCCATGATCAACGCGGTACTCTCCAAACTTTTCGGTAAAGATGATGTAGCGGAAACGTACCGCGCAGCCGCAAACAAATCGTTCAGCAACTGGAACAAGATTGAAGTAGGCAGATTCCGGCCAGCAGGTATGCTCGCGTAGATCCAGAGGCTTGCGTTGATGGCCTGCAGTCCACACTGTGAGTGAATGGGCATGCAATCTTAAGATACATTTGGTTGCGTTTTATTGGTCGGTTGCAATCTTTGTTTAACAATCCTTGTGCACAGTTATCGAATTGAGCTGTCAATGAGGCAGCCAAATTGCGCGTGGCGGTAAGGTCGCGGCGCATTCCGGTTTAGGAGTCACGCATGGCATCGGCAGCATTCAAGTCACGCAGTCCCGAACGCGATCTCAAAAATGATGATCTGCGTATTGAGCGGCTCGACAAGTGCCTGGAAGAAGTGATCAGCGAAGTCCGGTCAGAGCGAAATGGCTTGCGTGCGCGTTACATGAGTTCCGCAGACAACTCCGTCAGACCGCTGGAAATGGCAGACACATTGATGTCTGGCATGAACGAAGCTGCGATTGAGGCGCTGAACGCCTGTGTTACGCGGTTGAAGACGCTCGACGCGCAAGAGAATGTCCTGCGCCATATGCAGATGGATCTTGCCCGCTTGCAGGGCAGGCGCGTCGAATAGGGCCATATCCGCAAGACGAAGGTGCATAGGTTTATCAATCGACAGTCCGTGTGGCCGGTGAAATCTGTAGGTATTCAGGTCGCCTCGTTCCGATCAATTGTGACATTCAAAAATCCCTGATTGCCATGCTTGGCCATATCGCCCGTGACGATCAAATCATGGTCATGGCCAAAGACAGTGCCGGTTGCGATTTTGTCGAAAACATTTCCAGTGATTACTGCCTTGCCCGCTCCCGCAGTTACGGAGACACCGATGCCTTCGCCTGCTTGATGGATCATATTGCCTGTAACCGTCACGTTGCGCAGATACGGCCCCCAACCCAGCGCAATGCCGATATTGGGCGCGCCATCGACAGTATTGCCGGTGATTGTGGTGTCGGCTTCCGCCGAGATGCCATTCCCAAAACCAAGGCCCTCGGCCGGGTAGGGCCCCTTGGTCGTAAGGTTTCGCACAATGTTTCCCGACACAGTTGCCAGTCGCCCGCCCTCATTGAAGTTGACAACAGAAATCCCGTTGGCCGCACCGTCGACAATGTTGTCGGCAATCACTGAGCCTTCGAACTTGAATTCGGCATAAATCGCGGTTTCGCCCGAGTTGAGGCAAGTGTTGCTGCTGATGATTGCATTGCTGGCTGAGTTGCAGCGGATGGCGGAGAAGGCGCAGGTCTGAACTTGATTGCCGCTGATCTGCACATTGCCCGCGCGGAACACATTGATGCCGTTGCCATTCTGGCCCGTGCCGCCCGACCGTGCGCCGATCCGCTCAACCCTGTTGCCCGAAACAATCGTGCCGTCTGGTGCCTCTGTCCAGCGGTGCACGAGAATGCCGCCATTGGCGCAGTCTGCGACGGTGTTGCCCGAAATTGTTACCCCAGCACCCTCGACGCTCCAAAGCCCGGCATCTGCGGCTCCAGATATAAATGTACGCTCAACCCGTCCACCGCATGCTTCAAGCACAAGGCCATGTTTGGTGCTGCCGATAACCTCGCAATTGTCGATCAGAACCTTTGGCACTCGCCGCCCCTCAACAAGACCCTGCGCCTGGTCAGACAAGTCGCGGTTGGCGCCATCGAAAGTCACGCCCTCAATAAACAAAATTTCAGTGCCTTCAGCTGAAAACAAAAAGCCGTCGCCGCCATAGACAATGCGTGAAGCTCCAGGAACACCAGTGATCCGCACACGCTTAGGCAAGGCAATATTGGAAATCCTGAAAGTGCCAGCAGGCAGAAAGACTGGTTGATTGGTCGCGGAGGCCGCATCGAGAATTTCGGCGAACTTGCGTGATTGGTCGTCAGGCGCATCCGGCTGAAAACCGAAGTCGGTCGGATTGATTGATCCACGCATCGATGCATTTTGCAGAACTTGCGCGTTTGCGCGCCCAATGATGAACGGTATTGCCAAACCCGTCGCTACACCAGTCAGAAAATCACGCCGACGCATCTGCATACTCCATTTGTCTTGGTGCAGCACAAACAATGCCAATTTTCATGTTCCATTTTGGTACAGCGTCGAAGGCTAATTTTTGTGCCGATTGACAAGGATCAACGGCTGGCTGCACCATGAGTGCGACAAATCAAGCCAACACAAATCGGGAGTGATTTCAAACATGAGCAGCGCATTCACAAAAGACGTGGACGATGGCGGCGCACTTCCCGATGTTGGTGAACGCCCGGTCAGCACGGCGCGCAATCTGGTTACCCGCGAGGGCATGGCGATGATGGACGCCGAAATTGCTTTTGCCCATGAATCGATGGCGAAAGCTGAAGGCGCAGGTGACCGCGAGCAGATCGCGCTTGCCGCTCGTGATTTGCGCTACTGGTCTCACCGCCGGGAAACCGCTGAGCTTTCAATCCCCGAACCGGACAGCGATGTGATCCGTTTCGGCATGTCTGTTGATCTGGTTTCGCCCGACGGCAAGAAAAAAGTAACCTGGAAAATCACTGGCGAAGATGAAGCTGATGCCAAGCATGGCAAGATTTCGCACGTTTCGCCCATGGCGATCGCGCTGTTCGGCAAGAAACGGGGTGATGCGATCTCGCTGAATGACCATCAATGGGAAATCGCATCTTTTGAGAGCGAGACGGAAGTCCTATAGCCAGCCCTTCGCGCGAAAATACCAGAGCGGCAACAAAGCCGACAGTACCATCAACAAGATAGCCATCGGATAACCGAACGGCCAGCTGAGTTCCGGCATGAAATGAAAGTTCATGCCGTATATCGATGCGACCAAAGTCGGTGGCATGAACCCGACAGCGGCCACCGAGAAGATTTTTATGATGGCGTTCTGCTCCACAGACACAAGACCGACGACGGTATCAAGCAGCAGTGTGATCTTGTTCGACAAAAATTCGGAATGGCGGGTGAGGGATTGTATGTCCCGTTCCAGCACAGCCAGCCGCACCTTGTTGACCTTCTTCTTGCCGGTCTGTGCATTTTCCGTGTTCAAATAGGTGACAAGACGAACCAGCCCCTGAAGGCTTTCGCCAACCTTGGACAGAAAAGAACCTTCTGTGCCCAACAACCGCATGGCACTTCGGAAACGCGGCGTCGACATCGGAGTCTTGGTGTCGGCGAAAAGCGCATCAGCTTCGGTATCGAGATGGTGCGCGACATCTTCCAGCAAGTCGGCCAGACGGTCGGTGACGCTTTCCAAAAGGCCGATCATGACCATGATGCCATCCGTTTCCGCTGAAGCAAATTCGTTGCCCGGCTTGCAGATCCGGCTTTCAAACAGGCCAAAGGATTTGGGCTCGGCGTAACGAACAGTCACCAAACGCCCGCCACTGATGATAAATGTGACCGGGCTGACAGCAGGCTTTGGAGTGGTGGTGGCATGAACCAACGGCGCCGTCAGATATTGCGCGCCGCTTTCATTGTAAAACCGGCTGGATTCCTCAATTTCCGCCATATCCTCCCGCGTCGGGATTTCAATGCCAGTAAGCATTTCAACATGCCGGTCTTCTTCCGCGCTCGGGTTTAGCAGATCAATCCAGACCGCATTACTTGGCAAGTTATCACCGACTTTGAGCACATGCTTTGAAAATGCCTGCTCGCCTTTGACATGCGCTGTAATCATCTGGGATCTCCGTCAACAGGTTTGCAGTAATCGCGGAAAAACATCGACGCGCCGGTTTCGTCAATTTCGCCGGAGGCGACGCCGAGGACAAACTCAACAATCTCGCCTTGGGATGCCTCGACCAGTAAATCGTTGAGGCGTAAAAAAACATACGCTGCCACAAAAGCCGTTCGTTTATTGCCGTCAGAAAACGGGTGGTTCTTGGCTATGCCGAATACGTTGGCAGCGGCGAGATCGAACACATCCGGATCTTCGTAAGCAGCTTTGTTCATTGGTCGCGCCAGTGCAGCTTCCAGCGCATTTTCATCTTTGATGCCCGGCAACCCGCCATGCTCTGCCAACTGCTGGGCATGAAAAATCTCAACCGCCTCACGGCTGAGCCAAGTCCAGTCGCTCATTTGGCCAGTTCGCGCAGAGCGACCTTGTATTTGTCCATGCATTCGCGCGCCAACGCAAGTTGGTGTGCAAGGTCATTTTTTTCCGGAATAAACTTTATACCGCTCTTATCTGCAACGATGGAGACGCTATCACCCGCGCTCAGACCCAAACTTTCAAGAATATCCTTCGGAATGATCACGCCTTCGGAATTACCGATTTTTCGGATGACGGTATTCATGACTGTACCTCCTGTTGCAACGGAGGTGGTAACAAAACACTTGGCATGTTGCAACGGAAATTATAACAAATACGCTGACAATAAAAAACCGGCCAAATTTTCGGCCGGTTTCAAATGCTCGGAAAATTCTGCCGACCTCAGTAGGTCAGACGAACTGACCCAATCCCGGGATTGAAGCCACGACGGCGTCAATCGGGCCGTCGCCAGCTTTTTCGCGGGCAAAGCGAATGGTCTCTTTCGAAACGCC
>JANMEX010000340.1:0-15077 GCA_031377485.1 Phyllobacteriaceae bacterium | reverse complement strand
GCCGCGCAGCACCTCGCGGTGCGGCTCACCAAGTTGCGCTTTTGCCTTGTCGTCGATGGCAAGAGGCCGCTCGGCGAACAAGAACGCCGCGCCATCGGCCAGTTCGACCAGCGTCTTTGCCCTGTCCTTCAGCCCTGGCATAGCCGCGAGCAACTGGCCGCGCGTGGTGTCGTTCAAGCGGTCAAGGATCGGCTTGCCATTCGGCAGATAAACCAGCGCGTCGATTAAAGTCTGTGTCAGGTCATCATTGTCCATGTGGCGGATATAATGCCCGTTGATCGCCGCCAGCTTGTCAAAATCGAAGCGCGATGCGCCCTTGTTGATGTCTTTGACGTCAAACCATGAAATCATGTCTTCCATGGACATGATTTCATCGTCGCCATGGCTCCAGCCAAGGCGAACCAGATAGTTGCGCAACGCGGCAGGCAGATAGCCCATTTCGCGATAGGCTTCGACACCAAGCGCACCGTGGCGTTTGGAGAGCTTGGCCCCGTCTGGACCGTGGATTAGCGGGATGTGCGACATTGACGGCACAGCCCAGCCCATTGCCTTGTAAATCACAGTCTGGCGCGCAGCATTGGTCAGATGATCATCGCCGCGGATAATATGAGTAATCCCCATGTCATGATCGTCAACGACAACGGCATGCATATAGGTCGGGTTGCCATCCGAACGCAGAATGATGAAATCATCAAGATCCTTGTTCGGGAAGCGCACCTCGCCCTGAACTTCGTCACGCACCACCGTTTCGCCTTCGCGCGGCGCTTTGATGCGGATAACCGGCTTGACGCCTTCGGGTGCCTCGCCCGGGTCGCGATCGCGCCAACGGCCATCGTACCGGGGCGGGCGGCCTTCTTTCGTTGCCAGTTCACGCATCGCCGTCAGTTCTTCCGGCGAACAGTAGCAATAGTAAGCCTGACCGAGCGTCACCAATTCCTCGGCGACTTCGCGGTGGCGGGGCGCACGTTCATATTGCGAAATTGCCTCGCCATCCCAATTCAGCCCGAGCCATGTCAAACCATCAAGTATGGCGGTGACAGCGGCAGGGTTTGAACGCTCGCGGTCCGTATCTTCAATGCGCAGCAGCATCTTGCCACCATGGCGGCGGGCATAAAGCCAGTTGAACAATGCGGTGCGTGCGCCGCCGATATGCAAATAACCGGTGGGCGAGGGGGCAAAACGGGTAACGATCGCAGAAGACATGGCAACCTTTTGGTGTATTGTATGCAGTGCGCGCGTATCGCCCTGCTGATTGGCTGGGTTCATGTAGCACAGAGTTCAGGGGGTGCAAGCTGGAGCGACAAAGGGACATGATTGTCGCAACAGAGATTGCAGATGAACGGCTCCAGTTTGCTGGTATTGATGCCGATTATGATGCGCTGCATCCGGTGCCCGTCAAATTCAGGTCAGCGATTGCATTAACCTGGCAATTACGCTTGCGCGAAATGGCCAAAGGTCGCCTGCGGCTTCTCGCAAAAGGAATAGCCAAAGACATCGCCCGGGAAGAATCGCGCGGAACACCATTTTTATTCGCCCCTGTTTTCTTGGGCACGGGAGCAATCTTCTATTTCGCTGCAAGCAATGAG
Source organism: Phyllobacteriaceae bacterium (assembly GCA_031377485.1). GTDB lineage: Bacteria > Pseudomonadota > Alphaproteobacteria > Rhizobiales > Rhizobiaceae > JANMEX01. The sequence goes on along the minus strand of JANMEX010000340.1, from coordinate 13,491 downwards.
CCGTCTTTGCTGCTTCTCGCTGCGATGGCTTTGGTCCTGCTGACTGTTTGGCAATACCGCCTTGTTGCAGGGCATAAAGCGTGGCTGGCAGCAGCATTGTGCATGGTCGCCTGCGGCGCGATGTTCGCCAAAATCGAAACAATCTCGGCAACCACGACGATGCTTGGCGGCGAGATATCAACACAAGCAGACTTGCGGATTCGCAAGCTTGAAATTGCAGAGAAAGCGGTGCGGATAACTGCCGATGTTCTGGCGACTTCAAAGCCCGTTCTGAAATACGCGCCATCGCGCATTAAAGTCACATTGCGCAATGCGCCTGCGGGCCTGAAAGCAGGTGATATTATCTCCGCTCGCTTTGGTCTCCAGCCGCCGTCCGGACCTGTTCGCCCTGGCGGCTATGATTTCGCCTTCCATTCATGGTTCGCTGGCGTGGGCGCAACCGGCTATTCAATGGGAAAAATCACAAAGCTGCCAGAAAATCCCGCAGGCTGGCGCGACCAGATCGCTTTCGGGCTTGAGAACACCCGCATGGCCATCGCGGCAAAAGTCATGGCCGTTATCCCAGGCACGGACGGTGCGATGGCTGCCGCATTGATTGCAGGTGTTTCCGGCGGCATTGACGAGGACACGAACGAAGCCATGCGTCTCACCGGGCTTGCGCACATCATTTCGATTTCCGGTTTGCACATGGCGTTGGTCGCGGGCGTTTTCATGGTTGCCATCCGTCTCGGCTTTGCGTTGTTCCCGGCCTTTGCCTCGCGCCTTCCCGTGAAAAAATATGGCGCTGCGGTCGCACTGTTTGCCAGCTTTCTCTACCTGCTCCTTTCCGGAGCAGGCGTGGCGACCATGCGCTCATTTATCATGTTGGCGGTTATGCTGATCGCAGTTTTGTTTGACCGGCAGGCGCTGACTTTGCGCAACCTCGCGATTTCGGCAATTCTGATTCTGATTGTCACACCACACGAAGTGATGGGACCGAGCTTTCAAATGTCGTTTGCTGCAACCGCTGCATTGATTAGCGCCTATTCGTGGATTTCCGAACGCCAGCAGGAGCAAACTTCCTACCAGACACATTCAAAGTGGCCGCGTGTAAAACAATTTCTTGTTGGCGCGACGCTGACGCCGATAGTCGCCGGGCTCGCAACAGCATTGTTTTCCGCTTGGCATTTCCACCGCCTGTCTCCCATGGGACTTCCGGCAAACTTGGCAGCCATGCCAGCTGTTTCGCTCATAGTCATGCCCTTCGCCGTTTTGTCAGCGCTCGCCATGCCCTTTGGCCTTGAATACTGGCCGCTGAAAATCATGGGTGAGGGTGTGCATTTGATGCTCGATATCGCTCGCTATTTCGCAAAACTATCACCAGCGGGCCTCAGTGGTGCAATAAGTGTTTATGCATATTTCATCACAACTTTTGGGCTTCTTTTGCTCTGCCTGTTGCAAACGCGTCTCCGGCTGATTGGACTTGCAATGTTGCCGATTGTCTTGATCTTGCTCGCCAATCCACCTTCGCCTGATTTGCTGATTTCCGAAAACGCAAAACTCGTTGCTTACGTCGCAAAGGATGGAAGACTTTTTGTAAATCGCACTAGACCGAATGGCTTCACCACCCAAACATGGCAACGGGCAAACCGGTCGACTTCAATCGTCAAACCGGGGAATGACGCAACCGCGAAAACCACAGAAGATCTCTATCGCCACGCGGCAGCCAATAAGGGTCAATTCATCTGCAATACGAATATGTGTGTATTGCAAACTGAAACAGGCAATCGCGTTGCCTATGTTGAGCAACCGGCACCACAACCTGACGCGCCCGGTGAGGCTGGTGACAACGGTATCCACGAGAAAAGACCATCAGCCATAAACGACAATAAGCTCACGACGATAAGTCCCGACTTTATCGTCAACGTTCGTCAGGCATGTACCCTTTCTGATCTTGTCATTGCCGCAACGCCCACGCCATTCATGAAATGCCCGGTGGGGAATGCAACACTTTTGCCTGCTTCAATGTTTGCAAAAAAAGGCACAGCCGAAATAAATTTTCCGCAACAAAACAGATACATCGGCGCAGACCCGGATTCATTTTCTGAACAGAAAGAAGAAATGGCCGAAGCAAGCGGTGGCAGACCTTCCAAACCTCAATTGCTGACTGAACCGACGATTTCAGCAGGGGAAAGCCAACCAACAAAGTCCAAGAACAGAGCCACTCTTAATGTATCAATCCGCTTTGCAGTCGGAGATCCCGTGCGGCCTTGGAACCGCGAGCGCATGTACTCACGCGCCGCGAGAAACATTCCGGATTTTCAGCCACCAAGAAAGATAAAATCAATTGAAGAGGGTCAAACGCCAACAGCCACAACCCCACCGCCAGCCAAACACAGAACGGCAAAACCCGGATCCTTACAGCGCACTATACGCAGTGCCGACTTTGGGACATTTTCAACATTGAACCAGCCTTCAAGATCCCGCTAATGACAAAGCGCTGGGATGACGTGACAATTGGCAATCCCAAGCCACCAGCATCTCATGTCCAGTGAGCAAGTGAGTTTCCAACAAACTGCAAACTCTCAACACTAAACATATGCGCTAACGAAGCCCATAAATAGCATCGGATCACCCTGACAAGCTGCCCTTCAACCCGAAAACGGGCAGGCCAGACAATTCACGATTCACATACGGGATTCAAAGCCTATAAATAGCGCCGGATCAACCCGACAAGGCGTCCTTGTACCCGAACACGGTCCGGCCCGAATATCCGCGTTTCATAGGCTGGATTCGCGGCCTCCAAGGCAATCGAAGCACCCTTGCGACGAAAGCGTTTCAGCGTCGCTTCTTCATCGTCCACCAGTGCGACCACAATATATCCCGAGTTGCAGCTGTCAGCCTTGCGGATCACAACGGTATCGCCGTCAAGAATACCAGCATCGATCATCGAGTCGCCTTTGACCTCAAGCGCGAAATGCTCACCCAGACCGATCAAGTCAGGCGGGCAGGCAATCATGTGGCTTTGGTGCTGAATGGCAGAAATCGGAACACCCGCCGCAATACGTCCCATCACCGGTATGGAAACTGACCGCGTCGCATCATCATCATTGGCGTTGGGCGATGGCTTTGAATTCGCTTCGCGCTTTTTGCCAAGCGTGCCTTCAATGACACTGGGTGAAAATTTTCGCGGTTGAACCGAAGAAACGCCGATATTCTCAGGCAGGCGAATGACCTCAAGTGCCCGCGCCCTGTTGGGCAGCCGGCGGATGAAGCCACGCTCTTCAAGTGCCGTGATCAATCTGTGAATACCGGACTTGGACGCCAGGTCCAGAGCATCCTTCATCTCGTCGAATGATGGTGGAATGCCAGACTCACGCATCCGTTCGTGAATATACAGAAGCAGTTCCTGTTGCTTGCGTGTAAGCATGGCGGCAATCCCCAGAATCAAAAATACATTTCTGTTCGGACACTATATGTTCCATTTGTGTTCTGCAAGTGTTTATGATTGTGGTTGTTTTAATATGGCTGGCGCAGCATCAAGACTTCCGTCTCGTCTCCCGCTGCGGCCTCCAAAGCATGAGGCTTGCGAATGATCAGGCAATCGGAATCTGCCAGAACAGACAGCATCGATGAGTCCTGAATATCAAATGGAATGGCCAAAAGACTTCCGTCCGCCTGCCGCACCAACTTCGCACGAACATAGTCCTGGCGCTTGTCGTTTGCGCGCATCGGCTTGCCCAGACGGGCCATGCCCAATGGCGTCGTGTAAGACCCGCCAGACAACCTGGCGATCAACGGCAAGAGGAACAGGAGCGCGCACACAAGGCTCGATACCGGATTGCCGGGCAGGCCAAGCACATGACCATCGCGATGGCGCCCGTGCATCAGCGGCTTGCCGGGCCGCATCGCGATCTGCCAAAATCCCAACGGCACGCCAAGGTCGGCCAGCACAGGCTTGATCAGATCGTGATCGCCCACTGACGCACCGCCGAGGGTCACGAGAATGTCCGCGCCGTCGGCAAAGGCTTTTGATACCGCTTGGCTGATCAGGTCGTGTCTATCTGGCAAAATGCCGAGATCGGTAATTTCAGCGCCAGCCTTGCGGGCAAGTGCCGCAACGCCAAAGCCATTGGATGCCACAATCTGATCCACACCCGGCTTGATGCCCGGCGACACAAGTTCGTCGCCCGTCGCGAGAATGGCAACACGCGGCCGTCTCACAACTGGCAAAACCGGATGCCCCCCCGCTGCGGCGAGCGAAAGGCTTGCCGCATCGAGCATCGTGCCTTTGGCGAGCAGTGGTTTGCCCTCGGCAAAATCCAGCCCGCGCACCCGCACATGCCGGCCTGCCTGAACCGGCGCGCTGATTTGCACAATGCCTTGCGACACTGCGGTCACATCTTCTTGCATGACTACAGTTCCAGCGCCCTCCGGCACCGGCGCACCGGTAAAAATCCGCACGGTTTGCCCAACGCCGACACTGCCGCCAAAAGCACGCCCCGCCGCTGATTCGCCGATAACCGCAAGCATCGCGCCTTCACGCGCATCGCCGTCGCACACCGCATAGCCGTCCATGGCCGCTGCGTTGAAAGGCGGTTGTGTACGCAGCGCCACAATGTCTTCCGCCAAAACCCGCCATGCAGCCTCATGCAGCGGCGCCAATTCTGCTGCGAGAGGAGTCGCTTCTTTCAAGACAAGAGCAACCGCATCTTCAACGGAGATCAGCTGCTTCATAGATCAGCCCTGTAGTGGCCGGATTTGCCACCGGATTTCGTTAAAACCCGAATGCCGGTAATCTCCATCCCGCGATCAACCGCCTTGGCCATGTCATAAATGGTCAGACAGGCAACGGAAACAGCTGTCAGCGCTTCCATCTCGACACCGGTTTTCCCGGTCGACTTGACAGTCGCGGTCACGTGCAGGCCGGGCAGGGCCTCGTCGATTTCGATGTCAACACCTACCTTGCTCAAAAGCAACGGATGGCAGAGCGGAATGAGCTCATGCGTGCGCTTGGCAGCCATGATGCCGGCGATGCGGGCAATCCCGATAACATCACCCTTCTTGGCATTGCCCGACCGGATGAGCGCCAACGTTTCCGGCAGCATTTTCACGCGACCCTCCGCGCTCGCCTCGCGAACGGTATCGTCTTTCGCCGCGACATCGACCATATTTGCCGCGCCGCTGTCATCGAGATGGGTCAATCCATCGCTCATCTCAAGCTCCTGTCAAAAGCAGGCGCGTCGCAGCCGCCACATCATTTTGCCGCATCAGGCTTTCGCCGACGAGGAACGTGCCGATCCCGCTTTTTTCCAGTCGCCGGCAATCTTCATGGGTGAATATCCCGCTTTCGCCTACCAGCAGATACTCCGCCGGAACCATCGCCGAAAGCCGTTCGGAAACGGTCAAACTGACTTCAAACGTCCGCAAATTGCGATTGTTGATGCCCAAAAGCCGTGATTTCAACCTAAGCGCCCGCTCGGTCTCTTCCTCGTCATGCACCTCGATGAGCGCATCCATTCCGAGTTCGAACGCGGTCGTTTCAAGCTCAAGCGCGAGATCGTCGCTCACACTCGCCATAATGATCAAGATTGCATCGGCACCCCAGGCCCGTGCTTCATGAACCTGATAGGCGTCGAAGAGAAAATCCTTGCGCAATGCAGGCAATGCAACGGCGGCCCGCGCATTGTTCAAAAACTCCGGTGCCCCTTGGAACGACGGCGTATCGGTCAGCACAGACAGACACGCCGCGCCGCCGGCCTCATAGGCCTTTGCAAGGGCAGGCGGGTCAAAATCGGCACGGATCAAACCTTTGGACGGGCTGGCTTTCTTGATCTCGGCGATCAAGGCGTAGTGACCCGCAGCGCGTTTGGCTTCCAGCGCATTTAGAAAGCCGCGCGGAGCGCTTTGGTCCAGTGCACGTGATTTGATTTCAGCAAGCGGAATTCTTGCCTTGGCGGCGATGATTTCCTCGCGCTTGTAGGCTTCGATCTTGCGCAAAATGTCAGACATCTCAGATCGACCGTCCATTGGAGACAGCAACCAACCGCTCAAGCGCTGCAAGCGCCTTGCCGCTGTCAATGGATGCGGCAGCCATGGCGACGCCCTCCGTCAACGCTGCAGCCCTGCCGGCAACAATCAATGCGGCTGCTGAATTCAACAACGTAATGTCCCGATAAGCGCCAGGTTCTCCGCCCAAAAGTGCGCGCAGTGCGCGTGCGTTGTGGTCGGCGTCCCCGCCTTTCAAGGCGGCTGCATCAGCCCGCGGCAGTCCCGCGTCTTCTGGCGTAACGTCAAAACAGCGCACCTTGCCGTCTTTGAGTTCGGCAACTTGCGTCACGCCCGTCAGCGTCATTTCATCAAGCCCGTCGCCATGCACCACCCACGCTGCTTCGCAACCAAGGTCATTGAGCACATGTGCCAGCGGCTCGACCCATTCTGGAGCAAAAACTCCGAGCAATTGGCGTTTGACACCCGCCGGATTGGAGAGCGGTCCGAGCAAATTGAAGATTGTGCGCGTGCCAAGCTCAACCCGGGTCGGCCCGACATGGCGCATCGCCGAATGATGGGCGGGCGCAAACATGAAACCAATGCCAGCCTCTTTGATACAGCGGGAAATGCCCTCCGGTCCAAGCTCGAGATTAACGCCAAGCGCAGCAAGTGTGTCAGCTGCGCCCGAGCGTGACGTGAGAGCGCGGTTGCCATGCTTGGCAACCGGAATGCCGCAGCCGGCTACCACAAGCGCGCTTGCGGTCGATACATTCCACGATCCGGAGGCGTCGCCGCCTGTCCCGACAATATCGATCGCGCCCTCCGGCGCCTCAACCTTCAGCATCTTGCTGCGCATGGTCGAAACAGCACCGGCGATTTCCTGAACCGTTTCGCCGCGCAGCCGCAGCGCCATCAAAAACGCGCCGATCTGGCTGGCAGTCGCATCGCCTGACATGATGATGTCAAATGCAGCTTCCGCTTCGCTACGCGACAAGGCTTTGCCAGTGGCCAGCTGCTGCAAAAACGGTTTCATTGCCGCTGTCATCAGAACGAACCGGACTGGATTGCCGCCTGCAAAGCCGCGGAATTGACCGTTACCGGATAGGTTTCCTGCAAACGCGCGACCAACTGGTCAAGAAGGTCGTCAGACAAGCCGCGCGCGACTTGCTGCCGTTTGTTTTCAGGAACAGCAGAATCGGAAGTGTCTGTAGGCTCAAAGACTTCTGTCACTTTCAGTATGGTCTGCTGGTCGCCGGTCGCGTTGGCGATTGCCGCTACATGGTCAACGCCGCCGCCAAATGCCGCTTCCACGCCATCCGGGCCAAGATCTGCATCGTCCGAATCCCGCTTGATCCCGCGCTTGGTGCCTTTCGTCAGCGAAAGCTCTGTGGCGACTGCATCAAGTGTCTTCCCGCCTTCTACCGCCTTGCGAATTTCTTCGGCCTTGGCCGCAAGGCGCTCGTTTATCGTCGCAGTCTTCCAGTCCGCAACCACGCGATCACGAACCTCTGCCAGTGGCCGGTCACGGGCAGGGGTGATTTTTTCAATTTCGTACCAGACAAAGCCATTTCCTGATGCATTGAGCGGCGCGTTTTCAGCACCTTCCTCAGCTTGGAAAATGGCAGGCAACAGGTTCTGCGATTCTGGCAAATCCTTTATAACCGTGCCATCAGGCGCTTGCGCGGTTTGGTCGATGGCTTCGACCGTGACAATTTTCAGTTTCACTTTTTCGGCAGCAGACTTCATCGAATCGCCGCCAGCGCGGGCATCTTCGTAGGCATCATGCACATCCAGAACCAGATTTGTGGCCTCATTCAGCGCCATATCCTTGCGGATCTGATCTTTCACGCTGTCAAACGGTTGAACGACTTCCGGGGTAATTGCGGTGACACGGATCAACACGGGTCCAAAGGGACCCGGGATGACATCCGATATCGAACCTGAGGCGAGGGCGAAAGCCGCGTCAGCAATCTTGGCATCCGGCACATCAGCTTTTTTCACTATGCCAAGAGACACGTCTGCCATCGACTTGTTTTCAAGTTTGACAACATCCTCAAATGTCGAGCCACCGGCAATCTTGTCTTTTGCTGCCTTCGCAGCGGCCTCATTGGCAAACACCAATTGCTCTATTGCGCGGGTCTCTGGCGTGGTGAAGCGGGCTTTGTTCTTGTCATAGTCGGCTTGAACATCTGCATCAGCAATTGTCTTTGGATCAGCAATGTCCTCCGGCAGCAGGCGTACGTAGCTGAATTTGCGATACTCGGGAGCCTTGTAGGAGTCTTTGCGATCGTCAAAGAATTTGGTCAGCGCAGCTTCGTCAACGCTTGTGATGGGTGCAATGATAGAAGCTGGAATGGTTACATAATCTACCGTGCGGTTTTCGCCATCATGTTGGGCAATTGCGCTCAGATAGGTTTTGGGAACCGGCAATCCGTCCGTTACCGCATCGACCACCTGTTGGCGAACCGCGATTTTCTCACGGCTGCGCAAATAGTCTTCCGGGCGCATGCCGACGCTGCGCAGCACAGCGTCAAATTGGCCGCGGCTGAACGAGCCGTCATTGCCCTTGAACGCTGGGTCTTCGCCTGTCAGCGCCGCCAGCCGGTCTTTGGAAAGGCCAAGGTCCATCACGCGCGCCTGTTCATCCAGCACCGCACCGGCAATCATTTGCTGCGTTACCTGACCATCAAGTCCAATTGCTTTGGCTTGATCGGCTGTGAGCCGCGCACCCATTTGCTGCTGGGCAACCTGCAATTGGCGGGCATAGGCAAGGCGATATTCTACGGGTGTCACAATCGTCTTGCCGGCCTGCAAAACCGTGTGGCCCACAAAATTTGTCCGGAAAACGTCCGCGATTCCCCAAGCGGCAAATGACAAGACCAGAACGCTCAGAAGCAGTTTTGCAATCCAGCTTTTTGCGCCGACGCGCAGTATATCAAGCATGTTGTATTCCCGTGATGCAGCCCGAATGGCTATTCGTCGTTTTGCGTCCTTTAGAGCATTTCCCAGCGCGATGGAACATCAAGCGTTTAAGGAAAATGCGACAAGCAAGAATGAGCATTTCCCAGCGCTATGGAACATCAAGCGTTTAAGGAAAATGCGACAAGCAAGAATGAGCATTTCCAAGCGCGATGGAACATCAAGCGTTTAAGGAAAATGCGACAATGCAAACGGATGGGGCAGGGCGTGTTTCGATTTTTTCAAAACGCAGCTTGCTCGAGGTTCGTCTGAGACTGTGGCCAATCAAATCGCTGTGCGGTATTTTTGCAAGAATATGCCGATTGAAAACTGAGGCAAAGTTTTCCAGTCCGTTGCAACCTCGCGGAAATTTGCTAGACCGCCTTCAACAACGCAACAGGGATTATCAGATGACACCGTCAATCAAGCCGCTTGTGGCCGGAAACTGGAAAATGAACGGGCTTGAGGCGACACTGTCTGAGTTGCGCACCATAAAGAATGCGTTTTTGCATGGTCTGGACGCAGAAACGGATGCGCTGCTTTGCGTTCCGGCAACGCTGATTGGCCGCGCTGTTCATGTCGCGGACGGCGCACCAATCACCATTGGCGGCCAGGATTGCCACGCAAATGATACCGGCGCCCACACCGGCGACATCTCTGCCCCGATGTTAAAAGATGCCGGTGCAAAATTTGTGATCGTCGGCCATTCCGAACGCCGCACCGACCATGGCGAATCCAATGACATTGTTCGCGCCAAGACAATTGCTGCGCACCGCAGCGGTCTTGTCGCCATCGTCTGTATCGGCGAACTCGAATCGGAACGCCGCGGCGGCACGACGCTCAAGGTCTTGTCCGAACAACTCGCCGGTTCATTGCCAGATAATATCACCGCCAAGGATACAGTCATCGCCTATGAGCCTGTCTGGGCGATAGGCACCGGTTTGACACCGACTGCTGCCGACGTTGCAGAAGCCCACGCGCACATACGTGCTGAGCTTACAACACGTTTCCCGGCGCAAGCCCCGAAGATGCGCATTCTTTATGGCGGTTCAGTCAAGCCATCGAATGCCGTTGAGTTGTTGGCCGTGGCAAATGTCGATGGCGCACTCGTCGGCGGCGCGTCCTTGAAGGCCGTTGATTTCCTCGGAATTTGCGAAGCCTACCGTCAAATCTAGTGCCAAAAGCGCATCAGCCCTCGAATTTTCGCGGGTCAGTCACCACTTGGAAGCAATCCCTGCGCACGGGCTTGGAAAATCAGGCTCGAGCGTGTAAACAGCGCGCAAATTCAAATTGGCAGCCAGAAATTTCGGGCTGCAACTCCGGAAAAACCCAATGCAAACCGTTTTGATCGTGATCCATCTGATGATTGTCGTCGCCCTTGTTGGCGTGGTGCTGTTGCAGCGCTCTGAAGGCGGTGGGCTTGGCGTCGGTGGCGGGTCCGGTTTCATGACTGCGCGCGGCGCGGCAAATGCGTTGACGCGCGCCACAGCGATCCTGGCAGCCGGTTTCTTTGCAACGTCGCTGCTGCTTTCGATCCTTGCCCGTTACGGCGAAAAGCCGACTGATATTCTCAACAAGGTTCCCGCCACGCAGCAAACCGAAGGCAATGGCGTTCTGAACCAGCTCGGCGGCAAAGAGACGCCGAAGCCTGCAGATGGTTCTGCCGCTCCCGCAACAGACACAACCGCGCCTGCAGCTCCCGCTGCACCCGACGCTGCTGCCCCCAATGCTGCTGCCCCTGCAACACCCGCTGCTCCGGATGCCGCCGCGCCTGCGACAAACGGCGCTGCCCCGGCTGCCGGTGGCGCACAGGTACCCAATTCACAATAAGCGATCCTATTAATTGCATCCATTGCTTAGGGCCGGGTTAAAACCCGGCCCTGTTGCATTTCAGTATCGCCTTGAAGCAATCACGCGCAATTTATTCTATCTGTCTTGAGTGCCGATAAACCTTTCCGTAAAAGAGTAGCGCAACGGCGGGTTCCTCCCACCGCACTTCAACGTTGGAAATGGTTGTTCTAAAATGATTTCTCGTCGCTTGCTCCTTACGGGCGCTGCTTCGCTGCTAATGGCGTCGCAATCCGAAGCCGGTTTCCTGTTTTTCAAATCCGAAAAGGAACTGGCTGCAGAACGCACCGCAGGCCTCACGGAACTGAAGACGCTGCGCAAAAAAGCGAAGCTCGCCAAGGCCGCAAAAAAGGGCAAAAAAGCCAAGCAACTCACAGACATAGAGGTTGCCCGCCTTTCCGAACTTGAGAAGCTTGAGCCAAAATGGGTTGCCGCCGAAAAGACCGCCAATGCCAAAATGAAGGCATCTGAACAGGCTGCCGCGGCAAAAACAAAAGCCAAGGAAGAAGCTGCCGCCCTTAAAAAGCAGGCCATGGAATCCGACGTTGCGTCCAATGATGGCGGCGTCCAGTTTTTCAAGCGCAAGCAGAACAAGGAAGACCAGCTCGTCACAGAAATTTCGCCACAGCAGGTCGCAAAGTTTGATTCGCAGGCTTTGAACAAAAAAGACGTGGTTCCCGCGTCGGTTCGCAAACCAAACAAGCGGACCTGGACCATTGATGCCAAGTTCGAGCCACAAACGGTCGCTTACACCGGCGGTTACAAGCCGGGCACCATCGTCATCGATCCGAGCCAGAAATTCCTCTATTTCGTGGAGTCCGCATTCTCCGCCCGCCGTTACGGCGTTGCCGTCGGCAAGGAAGGCCTGGATTATCACGGCAAGCTGCGTGTCGGCCGCATGGCCGAATGGCCACGCTGGATTCCGACCAAGGAAATGCAGGACCGTTCGCCCGAGAAGTATCTGAAATATGCCGACGGCATGGATGGCGGACCAGAAAACCCGCTCGGTGCGCGCGCGATCTACCTCTACGACGGCAACAAGGATTCGTACCTGCGCATCCACGGCACCACCCAGCCTTGGACGATAGGCACTGCTGCCTCAAACGGCTGTTTCCGCATGGTCAACGAGCATGTCATGGAATTGTTCTCCAAGGTCACCGTCGGCACGGAAGTTGTTGTGCTCTAAACATCTGCAATTCGAATGTTCCAAAAAGGCCGCCAGTGAAAACCGGCGGCTTTTTTATTCACGATATTGAGATTTTGACTTTGCGGTAACTGTTGTATCCTAACTTCTCATGGTGGGGTTTTTTGATGTTTGGTGGGAACCATGATTTCGCGTCGCATGTTTGCAGGCGGTTTGACCGCATTTGCTGCCTCTCTCGCATCGGGCACGGCAGAGGCCGGCTCTTTTTTTGATCTGTTTGCACCGCGCCGAAGGGTCATCATTCTCGATGAGCAGCCACGCTCACTGCCCGCGTCCATCGCGACGCCCGGCAAGCCGAAAATTGTCAAAAAAGCCAAGGCCAAGCGCAAGCCGAAGCCAACCGCGCCCTATAAGGTTGACCCGCAGTTCGAGCCGCAGGACGTCAGCTATGTTGGCCCGTTGCAACCGGGAAACATCCTTGTCGATTCGGACGAAAAATTCCTCTACCTCATCCAGGGCAATGACACTGCCCGCCGCTATGGCGTCGCGATCGGAAAAGAAGGCTTGGGCTGGCGCGGGGCAGCAACGGTCAAAGCCAAGGTCGAATGGCCGTCCTGGACACCGACCCCTGCCATGATAAAGCGCAGCCCTGAACATTATGCCCAATACAAGGATGGCATGCCCGGCGGCCCGGGAAATCCGCTCGGCGCGCGCGCCATCTACCTCTATCAAGGCAAGCAGGATACCCACATCCGCATCCACGGCACGACTCAGCCGTGGACCATAGGCAAGGCAGCCTCCAATGGCTGTTTCCGCATGGTCAACGAGCACATCATGGACCTGTTCGAACGCGTCAGCATCGGCACACAGGTGATCGTGATATAAAGGGCGAAGCGGCCCAAATCCAAAAGGGCAGGGGAAAAAGCGACCGTCTTGCATTTTCCTTTTGCCAATCGTCGCTCGCGCCGTTAGAGACCGATTCCCATGGCGCGATATGTTTTCATCACAGGCGGCGTGGTTTCCTCGCTCGGCAAAGGCATTGCAGCGGCGGCTCTGGCTGCGCTGTTACAGGCACGCGGTTATCGCGTGCGCATCCGCAAGCTCGACCCCTATCTCAATGTTGATCCGGGTACGATGTCTCCCTATCAGCATGGCGAAGTGTTCGTCACCGATGACGGGGCGGAAACCGACCTCGACCTTGGACATTACGAGCGTTTCACCGGTCGTTCCGCGAACAAGCGTGACAACATCACAACGGGCCGCATCTACAAGGATATCTTGGACAAGGAACGCCGCGGCGACTATCTCGGCGCGACTGTTCAGGTCATTCCCCATGTCACCAACGAGATCAAGAATTTCGTGCTTGAAGGCAATGACGAGTTTGATTTCGTCATCGTCGAGATCGGCGGCACGGTTGGCGACATTGAGGCGATGCCGTTCCTCGAATCCATCCGCCAGATCGGCAATGATTTGCCGCGCAATTCCTGCGTCTACATCCATTTGACGCTGATGCCTTACATCCCGACCGCAGGCGAGTTGAAGACCAAGCCGACGCAGCATTCGGTCAAGGA
>JANMEX010000267.1:0-5959 GCA_031377485.1 Phyllobacteriaceae bacterium | reverse complement strand
ATAATTTACGCCAAGGTCATTTGAGTTGACACAATGGAAATCATTGGTTTTTGACGCAACGTAAGAGTCGCGGCTGCGCTAAATGTGGATCGCTTTTATCGGCACAAAAATGCAAAAACCCGGCCAAAGACCGGGTTTTCAAAAGACAATTTGACGAAAATATCAGGCGCCGACAGCAGCCACGCGCTTGGAGAGACGCGATACTTTACGCGAAGCGGTATTTTGATGAATCACGCCTTTCGACGTTGCACGCATCAATTCCGGCTCGGCTGCCAGGAAAGCTGCAAGAGCAATTTCCTTGTTGCCGGTCAAAATGGCCTCTTCGACCTTGCGGACGAAAGTGCGAACGCGCGAACGGCGCGCCTTGTTCATTTCAGTACGGGCCGCGATCTTGCGGGTCGCCTTCTTGGCCGAGGAGGTGTTGGCCATGGATGCCTCTCTTGCTGATCCCCTTGCCGTTCAGGCTTCAGGGCGAAAATAATGGGGCGGCCAACGGGCCGCCTGACGTGTGCGGGCTTATAGTTGAGCTTATCGCGGGCGTCAACATGTATGGGCGGTAAAATCCGGCCTTGCCTGAAGATTCAGGAAGCTTTGCCAATACGCGGCGCGCGAGCGATCAATTGCTTGTCGTTTTGGCATGTCCGGCAATGAAAAGTCGAGCGTCCGGATTGAACTATCCGGTCGATGACACCAGAGCACACCACCCTTGGGCACGGCTCACCTTCGCGATCATAGACGGCAAAGCGGTGCTGGAAGTAGCCGAGTGTCCCATCGGCCTGTCGATGGTCCCGCAGGCTGGAGCCTCCGGCCTCGATGGCTTGGCTCAAGACTTCCCGGATGGCTGTTGCCAGTGCCTGCGCCTCTTTCGGTTTTTTCGAAAGCGAACCCGCCGGTGAGAGCGGCGACAATCGTGCCCGCCAAAGCGCTTCGCAGACATATATATTGCCAAGTCCGGCAATCAACCGTTGATCCAGAAGCGCTGCCTTGAGCGGCGCAGACTTGTCCTCAAACAATTTCTGCAGGTAGCGACCGGACAATTCATTGCCGAGCGGCTCCAAGCCAAGCCCCGAAAGCGAAGGGTGTGCGTCAAGTGCCAAACCATCGGCAATCAGCATGAAGCCGAACCGGCGCGGGTCATTGTAGATGACGTGTGATCTCGCGCCATTTGGCAACAAAAGCTGAAACACCACATGATCGTGCGCTGCAAGCTTGGAGCGGTCATGGTGGAAACTGCCGGGTGTCCCCGACAATTCTTGCGCTTCAATCCGGAATGAACCGCTCATGCCCAGATGCGCGATAATCACTGGTCCGTCTTCAAGGTGGATGAGCAGATATTTTGCCCGTCTCGTAAGTGCAGAGATAGACCGCCCACACAATTGTGCGGCAAAATCGACCGGAAACGGAAAACGCAAGTTGGCGCGGCGAAGCTCGACGGCTTCAATGCGCGCACCTTCCATGACCGGCTGCAATCCGCGCCGGACGGTTTCGACCTCGGGCAGCTCAGGCATGGTTCGTCATGAAGGCATGATGAGACAAAAAGGATGTGCCGTGCGGTCCAGCTGCAATCCCGAGATGGGCGGCAATGGTTTCACCAATGTCCGCAAATGTCGACCGCACCCCGATGGTGCCCGACTTCAGTTCAGGTCCCGTGACAAGCACCGGTACGCGCTCACGTGTATGGTCCGTGCCGCGCCATGTCGGATCGCAACCATGGTCTGCCGTCAAAATCATGATGTCCCCGTCCCGCATTTTCGCGATGGCTTCCGGAAGGCGTTTATCAAACTCTTCCAGTGCATGAGCATAGCCAGGCACATCGCGGCGGTGGCCGAACAGCATGTCGAAGTCGACAAAATTGGTGAACACCAGATCGCCATCCTTGGCATCATCCATTGCAACAAGCGTTTTTTCAAAAAGCGCCATGTTTCCATTGGCCTTGCGGACGTCCGTCACGCCTTGGTGGGCATAAATATCGCCAATCTTGCCGATGGCGATCACTTGCCGCCCGGCGGCCTTCATGCGGTCAAGCAGTGTGGGTTCAGGCGGAAGCACTGAATAGTCGCGCCGGTTGCCGGTCCGCTCAAAATCCGCCTTGCTGGTCCCCATGAACGGCCGCGCAATCACCCGCCCGATGTTGTAAGCGTCGAGATGTCTGCGGGCGATTTCACACAACGCATAAAGCCGCTCTAGGCCAAACGAGCCTTCGTGCGCCGCAATCTGCAGAACCGAATCGCTTGATGTGTAGAAGATCGGTTTTCCGCTCGAAATATGTTCCTCGCCATAGCGCTCGATAATCTCGGTTCCAGAAGCGTGGCAGTCACCAAGTATTCCTGGAATACCGCTTTCCTCAACAATCGCCTTGATCAGAGCTGTCGGGAAGGTTGGTATGGTGTTTGGGAAATAACCCCAGTCGAAGGTGACGGGAACGCCTGCAATTTCCCAGTGACCCGATGGTGTGTCCTTGCCCTTTGATGTTTCAGTGGCCGCGCCATAAAGACCGGCGACTGTTCCTCCATCCGGGAAACCAGCCGGACGCTTTCCGCTGGCCAAACGCGCGGCTTCGCCAAGGCCAAGTCTCGCCAGATTGGGCAATTTCAACGGCCCCTGCCGCAAGCCTTCGAAATCCCCTCCACCGGCTTCACACGCAAGCGCAATGTGGCCAAGCGTATCAGATCCGGCATCTCCATAGGCGAGTGCATCGGGTGCACCACCAATGCCAAATGAATCAAGTACAAACAAAAAAGCGCGCGCCATGACCGGTCCTCTGCACGAGAGATAAGGTGCTTGGCGCGCCATGTCCATTTATGCTCAAACAAAATCATCAGGACAGGAGACCGCACATTGCATTTGTTCCGGACAGACGCTTCTCTTTGGCGAGCCATTGCATGGACAGCCGTTTTATCCGGCATCTTGATTGCAACCCCGGCGAAAGCCGATTGGCGCAAGGAGCTCGGCACATTCCGCATCGGAATCATCGAAGCCCAAGGGGCACAATATTCGCCCGTTGATCTTGAAAACATACGGACAGCCTATGCAGGCGCACTGGGAATGCCTGTGGAGATATTTCAGGCAAGGGATTTCCCGTCGTTGATTGATGCTCACGCAAGTTCGCGCATTGAGTACGCAGTTTATACCGCAGAAGCCTATGCGACGGCTTACCTGTCTTGCCAGTGCATAGAACCCTTGGCCGCGCCGTTGGCTGAAGATGGTTCAACAGGAATGAGAACAGCGCTGATTGTTGATACGAACCTGTCGTTGTCGAACTTGGCAATGTCAAAAGGGATTGGAATATCTGGCGTCAGTTCTCTGTCGACTTTTGGTGTCGCTCTCGCATCGTTCCAGGTCAATGGAATAAAGTTTACAGGAGCCGAACCATGGATTCAGCTTGATGATTCAATGAGCTCGATGATCGAAAAATTCCGCGCCGCGTTGCTCGACGGCTTTTTTGTCTCCGTCCCGGCAAGGCAGAGCCTCAACCAGGTGCTTGGCGCAGATACGTCGGTTTCACAGGCACTGGAAAATTCCGGACGAAAAGCAAAAGCAGTCTGGCTTTCCGATACATTCCCTTTTGGCCCGCACGCTGTGCGCACAAACCTGGCCCCGGAAGCTAAAACCATTCTTTTGAAAATGCTGAAGGAACTGGCATCCACCAATCCTGATCTGAACGACTTGCTTCTTCCGGAAGGAACGGTTGCATATGAACCAGTTTCGCACAGCGCCTATCGGCTTGCGCTGGATGCAACAAAGGCTTTGGCAAATTTTTCCGTATTGCCAAAGCCTTGATTTTTTAGCGCACGTCAACCGTTCGCAATGTTCAATTCACCGAGATGAGTTAGCAGCCGGTGCATGTCAGTGCGTTAGAGTTGCGGGGGCGCAGATAGTAAACTTCAGCCATGTCGAAATAGGCGTATCCCGAGCTCTTGTTGGTCGTGATTGTCCATGACGTTATCGGCCGGTATTTCAGCTTGGTTTCCACCTTTACAAGAAAGGTATCGTTGACTTTCAGCTTGGTCGGCACTGTGGCGACTGATCCCACGACGTATGGTATTGAATATGTCGTGTTGTTCACCAGCTTTTGTGACCACGCAACTGTTGCGGCGCCTGCCGTGGAGATTTGAATTCCCGTAACCCAAACTTCCGGCTTGGTAATCGAGTAAGGCTGCAAGGTTGCTGCGCCGACCTTCATGATATCTTTCAGATCGGCAACTGCGATTGTCGAATCTGCCTGGGCAATGAGATCGCCAACGGCTGATGAGGTGCGCCCGACCTTCTTGTTTATGCTGAGCGCCAGGGAAATTTCCTGCGTGCCGAGATAAAGCGTGATGAGCAGCGGCGCGATAAGGGCGAACTCGACTGCGGCCGCACCTTTGCTATCGCCTGCCAGGCGTTTTACTTGATTGCGGATGCGGGCGAGCCCGTTGCTGATCTTGATTATCATAACATTTCCCCGGGGTTGCCGTGAAGGATACCGAATTGGCGCTCAGATGCCGTAAGGTTCATTTTTCCACGTCAGCGTCGAATAGAGCAGCGTCTTGCCGTTAGGCAGGTCGGCGAGTTTCTTGGCGATATAGTTGGTGTAAATCGGCCATTTATAAAACACGCGGATTTGGTTGATGGAGGTTTGACCGCCAGGCGCAATCGTAAAGCCTGCGGTGTTCAAATCACCGCCTGTATATGGGATCGTCAGCGGAACGGCTGCAAAAGTCGAATAGGTTTTCAGATCAATGTAGAGCTCTGGGCATCCAGACGAAACCAGAACCTTCATGGCGTTGCAAATTCTGGTGCGCACAGCTGCGGGCGTTGCGTCTGCTTGCTTCATCACATTTGTGCGCAGATCGCGCGCGATATCTTCAACTGCATTGGCCATGACTTGATGGGCCGTGAAGGACAGGCCGCTTTCGAGGATGGCAAAAATGAGCGCGGAGAATGGCAGGGCAAGCATCGTGAATTCGATGGCTACACTGCCGCGCTTGTCTTTGATGAATCGTTTCAGAAAACGACGGCCGAGCGGATCACGCTTTTCAGCCTTGGCCATTTTCTCGTCCAACATGTTGCAGTCTCCATAAATCCGGAATGTGCAACATGTATAATGGAGAGCCGTTTCAATCCCGTTCGAGCCAAACTGCCAATTTTAACAGTGGGATTCAGAAGGTCTTAACCGGTTTGGACTGTCAGCGGCCAGCAAGTCTTTAATTGTTGGCTGCAGCCGTCTCTTCTTCTGCCTTGATTTCAGCGTCGGTTTTATACGCGCTTTCACAAAATGGTGTGCAAGAGAGCGTTTGTACCTTGGAGCGGCGATAGACGCGGACGGTTTCTGCAACACTGCGTGAGACCACCACCTGCTCATCGACAATAGGTTCACCACGGATATCCAGAACCACAAAATTTGTGACGCCAAATCCTTTGCCGGTAATGACAATTGTGCGGGGGTCTTTGACAGCGGCATCAGCGATCAGCGGATTGCCAAGCACAATCGTGTCGGCATCACGCGAGAGTTTGACAATCTTGGCCTGATTCATTGTCACAGTAATTCCGCCCGTTTCCGCCATAACGGGTGACGCGCCAACAACGGTGATAACGCATGCCGATTTGAGGACACGCAAGACAAATGAACCGGTCATGAAACTCTCCGACGACAAACAGCCTTTCTGGAAAATGAACCGGAATGGTGAAGGAACGTTTAATATGATCGTCAAACGCTGAATCACACTGGTTTTATATTGAGATTGAACGCGCTCACTCTCCCTAACACCATAGGTTCGGCCGCGTGCCCGCATGGGCTTTGCCCACTATTTAGAATGCCGATCAAAAAGTAATTTTCTGGAAACCGTGTTCCTTAAACGGATGGAAAGAGGCGTTGGTTAGGTTGTGGTTATCCGATCAGCGCACAAAACGGCTGACGGGAATGCTGTCAGAGTAACCACGTGGATTAGGAGTTTCATATGTCCAAGCTTGTAGCACG